>CAXMND010000092.1:0-13709 GCA_964194675.1 uncultured Coxiellaceae bacterium
GGGCGGGACGCGGCGACGCTGATCGTGATCGACATCTCCAGTCCGCCACCCCGGGTTCTCGACTCCGTCAAGATCCCCGGTCGGGGGAACAAGATGCGAGAGGTCGCTGGCACGAAGGGGCGAATCGCGGTCTTTCGCGATACATCGGGCGGCGCTTACTCGTACCTGGACAGTACGGGCACCGTCTACGTCCCTGGAGCCAACGACACGATCGTCCGCATCCCGATCCGTGATCGCCGGGTCGTTCGCGACGAGATGAAGTACCTGAACCTCGGCATCGCGGTCGGGAAGGGCACCATCGTCGAAGAGATCCTCGACAAGAAACCCAAGGACAACAAGCTCACCGCGATCATGCCCGACGCAGACGGCCGCGTGTGGTTCACCTCGAAGTACGGCGTGGTCGGCGTGATCGATACGCTGGGTGAGAAGACCGAGGATGGGTGCCCCAAGATTTACGCCGCAGCGATCCAGTTATTCGCGACCGAGGACAAGATCCGGCAGCTCTTCGCGCCGCTTCCGGAGGGAGCAGAGGAGTTCTTAGCGGACGCAAAGAAGGCCCTAGAGGACCAGGACATCGACAAGTTCCCGGAGATTCGGAAACGCTTTCGCGAGCTTTTCCTCGGCAAGTCGAGCTTCGCCGAGCAGATCCAGAACTCGTTTTCGGTCGGCCCGGACGGTGTCTATATCGTCTCGAACGTCGCGCTTTACAAGCTTCGCTTCAACGCGGATTCCAAGAAAGTCGAGCTCGACCCGAGCTGGAAACAGACCTATCCGCAGGGCGACCTCGTCTACGACAACGATCACAAGATCAAGCCCGGCCACCTCAACGATGGAAGCGGCACGACGCCCACCCTCATTGGTGACCGGTTCGTCGCGATCGTCGACAACGGCCCCGAGTCCGTGCACCTGAACGTGTTCCGTCAGAGCGATGGTTCGCTAGTCAGCAAGCTGCCCCTGTTCGAGGCTGGGAAAGGCGCCGTCGAAAACTCGGTCGTGGCCTACAAGGACCACCTCATCGTCGGCAACACGTATGGCTATGTTGATCCGTTCAAGGAAAACCCCACGGCAGGCGGGATCATGCGGTTCGATTTCGACCACGAGGCAGGAGAGTACAAAGTGGTCGAAGGCTGGCCGGCGGCTGGTCACATCGACGCGAAGACGGCGACTCCCAAGTTATCAACGCCTCGAGGCTTGATCTACGTTTACCAACGCGACGACGAGCCGGTGAACGGCCACCACGACTGGATGCTCACAGCCATCGATTTTCGGACGGGCTGGCGCGTGTTCCGCATCAAGGGCTACTTCAACAAAGGGGAGTTCGACGACAACGTCACCCGGATCGTGGAACGGGCTGCCCTCGGCAAGGGGAATTACGACCGCAAGGTGTTCAATAACATCTGGGGTACGTTCACCTTCGGTCCTGACAACACGGTCTACCTGGGCGCCTACCGCGGCTTCCTGAGGTTCTGGTCGGACGACGAAATGCCGTAGCGGCGACACGCCATCGGCAACATCGACCGGCCGGTGCGTCGCGCGTACAAATTTTGCCCCGACAGGTCCTTTGTCTCCTAATGCCAGAGTGGTCAGACGGTGGGGGGTCATCGCAGGGGTGGTAACGTGAACTCTGGGGGAGGGGGCGGTTGGCCGTTTTGGGTATCGGTACTCCTTGCAGTGACGATCGTTTACGGCGCTCTACCGGCCGGCGCCGAGGCACAGGCCCTCTACTACCGTTCGATTCCGATCGGCGATCGTGCGGTGGGCCTCGGTGGAGCCTTCACCGGAGTCGCCACCGATTCTTCCGCCGCTTACTACAATCCCGCTGGGTTGGTGCGGGGAGGACGCTTTGAGCTCCAAGCAAGCCTCGCCACGATCGTATTCACCAAGTACAAGGTCGTGGACGCATTCGATTCGCCTCAGGCGGACGAGACCTTCGACACCACGGGCACGTCAGCCCTGCCACGCTTCGTCGGAACGGCGGTCAAGGTGGGGCGCAAGAAGTTCGGCGACGACCATCAGTTTGCCCTCGGCTACAGCACGCTCGAGGTCGCACGCAACAGACTCAATGTCGGCACCGCCGAAAACAATCCAACCTTTAGTCTGGATCTTCGAGTCGACAACAACTACCGGTCCCGCTGGTACGGTATTTCCTTCGCGGCCGAGGTGACCGAAAAATCGGCGGTCGGGTTTACGATCTTTCTTTCGGACCAGTCCTTCGGCTATGGGGAGGACATCGGCATCGCCATCGGCGGCACCTTCGACGAGCAAACCGGTCTTCGCGTGGGTGGGGACTCGAAGACGGCGAGCAGCTCGATCGGCGTCCGCGCGTACCATTTTGTCCCCCGTTTGGGATGGCTTCACCGAATCAATCCCGAGTGGGAAATCGGTGTGATGCTCCAGACACCAGGGATTCCGCTGAGCCAGAAGGGAGACGTGCTACGTCGGATCACCACCGACATCAGCCCCGACCCCTCGACGTTCTTTCTTTTCGACGCCGATGGTCTCAAAGCGAAAATTCCCATCCCTTTCGAGCTCCGCGCGGGCTTCGGTTTCCAGATCAACGAAGAGACCTTGCTTTCATTTGATGCGGCCGTAGCCGGCCCCGTGAAAGAGGGCAGCCTCTTCGCGCAACCCGACCAACTGGCCGACTTCGACGGTAGACTTGGAGCCTACCTCTCTCCATCGATCGCACGGCGCTGGACCCCGAACCTCTCCATTGGGGCCGAACACAAGTTCGGCAAGGCCGTCGTTGCTGGTGGGTTGTTCACCAATTTTTCAGCGGCCCCGGACGTCCCCGAGACTTCGCAGCAGTACACACCGGACCAAGTCAATATGTGGGGCGCTTCGGTGTCGGTCGGCATCGATACGAAGGGATACCGATTCAACGTGGGAGCGACCGGGCTATTCGGAAAGGGCGATGCGCTCGCTGCGGTCCTCGATGAGAACGCGGATGTCGTTTCTTACAGACGCACACAAGCGACACGCGCGGCCATCATTCTCTACGTTTCCGGTGCCATCTCGGTCGCCAAGAAGGGAGCCACGGAGGTCCAAGAGAAGCAGAAGGAGAGGAAGCGAAAGCAGGAAAAGAACGGCGAGGACGGCGAGGGAGACACTGACATTGGCGCTGACATTGGCGCTGACACTGGCGCTGACGCTGCCGCTGACACTGAGACTGACGCTGCCACTGACCCCGTAGAGTGACTCTGTCACCACGGGGCTTCCCACCGGCGCCGAAGGCCGGTGGGCGATCCGAAGCATCGGACGAGACTCGCAGGAATTGGGACACGGAGAGACCACCCGTTGTTCGGCGTAACGAAGGTTCTGTTGTTTTCTAGGGAACTTCCGAGGCGGCGTCTGTAGTACAGTGCCGAGCACCATGGGCAATGGCGCACACGTTCTGCTTCAGACTCTCGTCAACGCGGGCGTTGACACGTGTTTTACTAATCCCGGCACTTCGGAGATGCACTTCGTGGCAGCGCTGGATGGCGCGGACATGCGAGGTGTACTGTGCTTGTTCGAGGGGGTGGCCTCCGGCGCTGCGGACGGATACGCGCGCATGGCGGACAAGCCGGCCGCCACTCTCTTGCATCTCGGATGTGGGCTCGGCAACGCCCTCGCAAACCTGCACAACGCGCGCAAGGCACGTGTGCCGATGATCAACATCATCGGAGATCACGCGACCTACCACACCCAGTACGACGCGCAGTTGCAGTCGGACATCGAGACGGTCGCGAAGAATGTGTCTACGTGGATCAAGACCACACCGGACACGAGACGACTCGCCGCCGATGTCGTCGAGGCTGTAGAAGTGGCCAATGGCCCGCCTGCGCAGATCGCGACGCTCATCTTGCCCGCAGACGTTTCCTGGAACGAAGGCGCCGAGCCGGCACGAGCGCATGCGCCCGCGCAGCCGCCGCGGGCCTCGGACGCGACCGTGCAAGCCCTGGCACAGGTGATCAACAAGTCAGGCAAGAAGGTTGCGTTCCTGTTGGGCAATCGGGTGCTCCGCGAGGCCGGGTTGCGCGCGGCGTCGCAGATCGCCGAAAAGACCGGCGCCAAGCTTTTCTGTGAGGTCTTTCCGACACGGCTGGAGCGAGGCGCGGGTCTGCCCGCCGTCGAGCGCATTGCGTATCTCGCCGAACTCGCCTCTGTACAACTCGACGGCTACGACCACTTGGTCCTGGTGGATGCCAAGGCGCCCGTGTCGTTCTTCGCGTACCCAGGCAAGAAAAGCTATTTGGTGCCAGACGACTGCGCGGCCCACACCTTGGTGCAGCTCCATGAAGATGCGGTGGCCTCGCTGCAGGCTCTCGTCGAGGCTGTTGGCGCGTCCGACACCGCCCCCAAGCTCCAGAGCGCCGGGCGTCCGACGTTGCCGAAAGGGAAACTCAACGCCGCCAAGGCATGTCAGGCCATCGGTGCCTTGTTGCCGGCAAACGCGATCATCTCAGATGAAGCGGCGACTTCGGGCATCAAGCTGCCGACTTCCACCGCCGGGGCGCCTCGGCACGACGTGCTCACCTTGACCGGTGGCGCGATCGGGCAAGGCCTGCCTGCCGCCTTGGGTGCGGCGACGGCCTCGCCGGACCGTCCGGTGCTCGCCCTCGTCGGTGACGGCTCCGCCATGTACACGATTCAAGCGTTGTGGACGATTGCGCGTGAGGGTCTCGATGTGACGACCGTCATTTTCAACAACCGCTCGTACGGAATTCTCAATATCGAGCTCGAGCGCGTCGGGGCAGAGAAAATCGGCCCCGAAGCCAGGGCGCAGTTGGACCTGTCGGAACCCGCGATCGACTTCGTGTCGATGGCCCAGGGCATGGGCGTACCGGCACGACGCGTTGCACGGGCCGAAGACTTCAGCTCAGCCCTGAAGAATGCATTCGAGTCGCGAGGCCCGTTCTTGATCGATGCGATTGTACCGAGCGAGTACGAAGGCCTGAAACTCAAAGCGCTGCCGCACATGCTAAGCGCGCTCGGCAGCGTCCCATCACCCATCGCAAAGGCGATCAAGAAGAAGATTGCACCCTGAGCGACGGCTGCCCAAGGGCCACTTCCGTGAGCAAAAAGTTGTGGAGGCGGTGGGAATCGAACAGGTTTCCAGTCACCCGGTTTCGGCGATTCTTCGGGGGTTTTCACGAACAGACGGGGTAGGGTTGTCAGACCCGATGAGTTGCTCGCAAAGATCCGCACCGCACTCGACGCGCAGATCATCTCTGACGACTACGCGCAGACGCTGATCGAACTCGTCGATGTTGTCTCGGCCTTTGAGCCGAAGGCCTGACGAAGCCTTGCGGGGGTCAACGACTCGTCTCGGCGAATGGCGACAGCAAGGGCGAACTAGGCGTCGGAGGACGGTAACGGGTTGCCGGGACTCGCACCCGTCGGGTGTACTCGCCCCGCTGCGCGGGGCTGCGGCCACCTAGGGTATGATCGCGCCTTGACCGCCGGTGATCGTGTCACCATCACTGTCCATTCCCGACACAACGGTGAGCATGTTGTAGGGCGGACCGCCGGTGAAGTCGGCGGTAAAGTCGGCTGTGTATGTTCCCGTTGAACAGATGAAGTTCAAATCCGCAGTCCAGGTCCCGGTACTGGAGAGCGGTCCGGTGATGCTGAGGGTGGAGCAGTCGGGATCGCTAGTTGACATCGTCACCGTGCAACCAGTCTGCGTGGCTACGAACCCAGTAAGTTCATTAGGGTCACCGACTTGATATTGTAAGGTGATGTCCCATGTCCCCGCGCTCGTGCTCGTTTCCACCATTTCGCAGCTCCCGCCACCGGAGCCGGCGCTACCGCCGGTGCCACCCGTGCCGCTCGCGGCGTCGCCTTAGCCGAGGGCCATGAGTGCACCGCCGAGCAGTGCGATTAGAACTAGTTTGCTGGTGTTCATGGGTTCTTCTCCATTGGGTCAGGGATATTCCGACTCCACGTCGACGCTGCCGACACGCCGCGTGTACTACGGTTTCGCCCCCATTCCGACAAATTTGAGAATCGTGAATCTTGAAAGGGAAGAGAACACCCCCCGGCCCCTCCCCGGGAGGGGGTCCCCCGTGGTGCGCGTCACCACATCCGGGACGCGAGTTGCTTCTCCTCCTCGCCAACGGCCTGCGCGTAAATCGCCGTCGTCGTCAGCTGACGTCGAATAGCATGCTGTGTTCCTGCCCGTCCCGCCGACCCGTGATCAACACCGAGAGTCCGTGGCAAGCGCAGCACAGCTGGTCGAACACAGTCTTGCATTCGTGCCCTTCGTACTTGCGGGTCGCTGGCGTCCGCGCGGCGAGGTGGACGATCTCCGGAATCTGCGGCACACCGTCGTCGACGCTCGACAATGTATCGGTCTCGTTGTCGACGACGACGAGGATTTCAAGCTCGTCGAGTTGCAACACACCGTCGGGAAGTGAACCTTGAGTCATGTGGTTACCCTGATTCGTAGCCTACAACGTGGGTAGCAAGAATTGGTGCGGTACAGCTTCCGCCTGGACCGTCCACTCGCCTGGGGTTACGTTGACGGCGACCGCGCCTGCGCCGCTGCAAAGGAGGTAGTCGAATGTGCACGATTCGATCGGTCATTTTGGTCGGCTTTGCCCTGTTGGCTGCCTGCGGGCCTGAGAGCGACACCACGGACGTCGAGCCTTTCGGTCCGGAGGAATTAGCGGCTCAACAGACTATTCAAAAGGGTTTGTCGACGTCGTTGGCACCGGCGAAAGCCTTCGAAGCCTTTGGGAAAGCTGAAGACGACCGCAGTTTCCACGCCGACGTCGCATTCTACGAAACAGTCCTTTCCTATGGGCCAATCGCGGACGCGCGTGCGATTCTTCTTTTGACGAACGCGTATATCGCCGCGAATCAGCAAGAGTACGGAATCTCGTTTCTCGAGCGGCTACTAAAGCGATACCGAAACAAGATGACCGACGACGTCCGAGCCGTTCATCTTTCGGCCTACGCACTTTTGCGAGCAACCTACGCCGAACGTGTTTCGATTCTCGGCCGAATCATGTGGGTATTAGACACCTTTGATCTCCTCGAAGAGGCGGCCAACCTTTCTGACAACGATCCTATCGTCCATTGGGCCGCCGCCCTGATCTATGCCCAGGTCCCGGGTTTCTTCGGCAAGCGCGATGAAGCCAAAGCGGAGTTGCTTTGGCTCGTCGAGCACCCAGAGCTGGAACCCACGTCAGGGTTCTATCGCGACGCCTACCGATATCTCGCAAAACTCTACGCGGAAGATGGCGAGCCAAAGCTTGCGAACCACTATCGAACGAAGAGCGGATACGAGGACTACGAGCCAGAAACCCTCTTCATGGGTTGGTTCGCGACTACCAAGGAAAAGGGACTTCGATTCGCGCCGACGCCTTGGATCGAAGAGATCGTTCCGGAACGCGTCTTCGCCGTGCGCGGTTTCGGTTTCTCCGACTTGCACTTCATCGTATCGCACGACGGCCGAGAGCTCGTCTCGATTGATGCTGGCACCCAACCCTACAGCATGGAAGGCGGATACGACTTTTTGCGTGATCGCTATCCACAGTTGCCCCCGCTTACAACCGTATTCGTCACGCATGCGCATTGGGATCATGTGAGCGGCTACACTTACGTGAAGTCGTTGGATGCCGACATTGCCTTTTACGGTCGCGGAAACTATCGGGGGACTGTGGAGCGCGCCCTACGCAAGCCTACCTATTCGGGGTTTCGCGGCGAAGGTTTTGTGAACGACTGGGTGAGCGCTTACAAACCCGATGTGATCGTCGATGGTCTTCGAGAGGTCGCCCTGGGTGGGACGACGTTCGAACTCGTTCCCGTGACGGGCGGCGAGACAGAAGACGCCATGCTGATCCATGTGCCGGAGCTGAGCGTCCTGTTTATGGGCGACGCACTGATGCCATTCTACGGAGAGCCATGGGTCGAGGAGGGATTCCTGGACGAGGCTGTCAACACAATGGACGAAGCCCTCAAAAGAAAGCCGAAGCGCATTCTCCACGGCCACGTTGGTATCACGGTCCTCTATGAAGATGTGGAGCAACTGGGCGCGTACCGAGATGCGTATGTGTGGCTTGTCGCCGAGACCCGCAAGCACCTCGCGAAAGGGTACTCGGCAAAAAACATTATCCGGCTCAATCTGATCCCGCCGGGCCTCCAAAACGATTCCGACATCTTCTTCAGCTACTTGGCGCCGCGCGACCACATCATCAGCCGCGCAGCGGACAAAATGGTAGGAATTTGGCTTGAAGACGTGACCGGCCGGGAGCCTGGGGGGCTGGATGTCATCACATCGGTCGAGTACGGACGCATGTTCGATCGATATCTTGGTCTTTCGGCCGGAGAGGTCGAAGAGGGGCTCCAGCGCATGCTCGACGGCGGCGACAATGAGCTCGCACTGCAGATGGCGGTCGCTGCGGAGACGCGTTACCCCAATAGTATCGAGATCCGTCGACTCAAAGAACGAGCAGGCGACCGGCTACGGAGCTCGGCCCAGTACTTCGATCCGTTTAAATTCGTGACGTATACCGAGCTCATCGGCAAGGAGCACCGGGAGATACCGGCAGAGCCGATTGAGTAAAGGCGTGCCTCGGGGTGAAGTCAGCGCATCGTGCGGGCTCACACGACCTTAAGCACTCCCCAGAGCGCGAGCACGAACGCTTCGGGGTCGGAATCAACCCGGCACGGTGCCGGGTTTGACGGCGCTTTGCTGTCCCTAACCGCGCCTATCGGCACTTCGCCCGCCATTGCAGCCTTAGTGGCCGCCATCGGTGCAAGCATTCGAGCCGCCTTCGCGTGCAGTCCGTCGGGACACAAGCGAGACCTTGCTGCAGGCGGATTGGAAGACGCATCCGACTCCGCGAATCATGCGATGTGGAGGAGTTGTGGCTGACGTCGACAGCCTCAAAGAGGGCGGACGTTCTCCGCGCGTGGCCCCTTGGGACCTTGGCCTTCGTCGAATGAGACCCGCTGTCCCTCGCGCAACTCCTCGAAGCGCACACCTTCCACGTTCGACATGTGGAAAAAGATGTCGTTGCCGGGAGAGGTTTCGATGAACCCGAAACCCTTGTCCGTGAGACGCTTGATTGTACCTTCAGCCATTTTATATTCGTTCCTACCCGAGATTGTCGGTGCCCCGGTAGCTCGCAGCCGTTGTGGTAGCGAGGGTGGGAATCACCCCGAGAATGACTTCCTAGCTCAAATCGCGCCCGATGTCTGCAGATCGGCGAGCTGGAAACGAGCAGCGAACCTGATTGAACTGAAGAAAGCCCTGCAAAAGGGCCTCGGTCGGCCGAATATCCGCACAGAACGACGTACCCCAACGACGGTGTCCTCTTCGCGGAAGTGCCGAGATAGATCCCGTGACGTCGACCATGAGGTCGCGTAGCCAGCGGTGGGCGGGATCCTCTGTGAATCTCGGATGCCATCGCATCGTCACTGCGTTGTCGTTCCTCAAAACGTTGTCCGTCGCGAGATGCGAGCCGCGATGATCGCGAAGGTGACCAAGCGGATAGAACTCGGACCCTTACGTGCGTTGCTGACGGCGCTTTCCTCCGGATCTCGGAAAAGGACGAGCACCACTGCGCCCACGTGCGAAGCCTTCCTCAAGGACTGGCACGAGACGTATGCGAAGACCAACAACAAGCCGAGTGTGGTCAACTCCAAGGAGCTGATCATCCGCTGCCACCTTTCGCCGTTCTTCGGCAAGCTGCTCGTCTCCGAGATCGGGGTCCGAGATCTCGAGCGATTCAAGAGTGCGCAACTCTCGAAGGGCTTATCGCCGAAGACGATCAACAACCAGTTATCGGTCCTGCGCAGGGCGCTCCGGTCTGCGCAGGAGTGGGACTTGATCGAGGTAGTCCCCACCGTCAAATGGATGAAGACACGCAGACCAGACTTCGATTTCCTCGACTTCGACGAGGCCGAGCGTCTTTTCGACGCAACGGTCCCGGAGTTTCGCCCGATGGTCGCGACCGCATTGAAGGCTGGGCTCCGGTTAGGCGAGCTGCTCGCCCTACGCCAAACGGACGTGGACCTGGTCAACGGCCAGATCTTCGTGAAGCGATCGGTCTGGAAAAGAATCTTCGGTACTCCGAAGAACGGGCTGTCGCGCCGTGTCCCGATTCCTGGGAGTCTCGTCCGGATACTGAAAGACCACCGGCACCTCCGTGGAGAGCTGGTGTTCTGCCGGGAGGACGGCGCTCTGTTGGCCCGGGACATGATCAAGCGGGTGTTGCCTCGCGCCTGCCGAAGGGCGGGACTCGACCGCACCATCCAGTGGCATGTGCTTCGACACACCTTCGCGAGCCATCTCGTGATGCGCGGCGAGCCGCTGAAGGTGGTTCAGGAGCTCTTGGGCCACGCGAACATCGAGGCGACGATGATCTACGCCCATTTGAGCGAGTCACGGCTCAAACAGGCCGTCGCCAAACTCGACGAACCCGCGCCGACGCAAGCCGACGATGGTCACTATGTGGTCACTCGCGATCGGCGAATGCGCTAACCACAAGCAATCGCTTGTCTTAAGTAGTGGAGGCGGTGGGAATCGAACAGTCGGCCGTTCGCCTGATTCCGACGATTCTCGAACGGTTTCGCGGACACGTATCGATGAGAACACGTCCAAAGAACACGAAGAAAACGCGTTAGCGGACATTCTTATGACAATGTCACAAATCCCCGTACCTGACGTGACGCGAGAGCTTGGGGAGGTGGCGGCGCTGCACGCGTTGTTCGCGGCGGTGCAACGCAACGAAGAATGATCGTCGGGGCACGTTTGCTCGCCTCGTGCATACGGTCACTGATCTTCCGGCTGCCTCTCTTTGAGAACCGCAAGGGCTTCCTCAAGCGCGGGAATCTGGGCCAAGTCGCGCGACCGTCCCGCCGCGCGTTTGCTCACGATGATGCGCTCTAACGGGAGAACCTTGAGAGTAATCTCGTCGATCTCAATGCTTTTGGCTCTACCGAATTCTCGTTCAAACGAGTCCAGGCCATCGGCGTGAGTGACCACATCGAATCGATCTGCCTTCGCCAACCCCCCGATCTGTGGTGGCCGCATCCCAAATGCTCCTGACACCCAAACCCCGCCAGCAGCTTTGGCAGCCTCGGCGATGCGAGGGTCCGCGGCATCCTCAAACCATAGGTCCATATCGACTGTCGCAATCCGTGCACCTTGGGCGTTCGCGGCGCTTGCACCGATCAACAGACACCGGACTCCTCGCTGATGGAGCTCTAACAAGAAGCGACGTTCACCGGGACTGAGCAACATCGCCAAGCCTCGCGGCTCTGAGACCGAGCTCGATGCGCTCGGCTGGGCTGAGCGCCAGACCTCGAATCACGTTCAAAACCCCATTCAGATCGAGGTCGTACTTGCTAGCAATCGCCTGTGCCTCTTCCCACTGTTGCACCAGTTTGCGCGCCAGTGCTCGTTCCTCAGCTGTCGTCGCTGAGGAGCTCGGTTCGGAAACAGGGGGCGTCATGTTCACGCAACCAGTATAGCAGGAGACGTTGCGGACGCGACTACGCTCAGTCGGGTGGGCGCGTGGAGCAGGAAAATCGCAGAAACGCACGTGTCGTTCCTCAGAACGTTGTCCGTCGCGAGGTGTGGTGTGCCTCGGCCTTGGCTTGTGCGACCTCGAAGCCGAGCATGAGCAACTCGCCGTGAATGCGAGGCGCTCCCCACGTCGGTGCTGCCCGCGGTCGCGAGTCCGGCGGATCCGCATGCGAGCCGACAGCGAAACGTCTCTCTTCGAGCTCTGCAAAGCGGGCGTCGGGGTGAGCTTCCTTCTCTGCTTGATCGGCGATCCGGAACCGCGCCTCCGAAGGCTGTCGCCTGAGCTCCCGATGTTCCACTACGGCATGTGGGTCCTCACCCACGCCGACCTTCGTCGCACGGCTCGAGTGCGCGCATTGATGCAATACCTCGCCGACGCCATCACCGCCCACGGCAACGCGTTTGCGGGCACAGGCGTTTGAACCGGGCTTCGATGGGTCCCGCCGTACTATGTGAGCGGCGATCAGTACAGGTAGGCCGCACCGGAATTACCGGCCGAGTCATTGTCCTCATTGCCATCGATGCCGGTGGCGTTGCTGTCCTCGTGATCAGCTCCCACCGCCAGGGTGTTGCCATTGGCGCTCAGGCTGACGGGAATGCCGAAGCAATCACTTGCGTCCGTATTGCTGGCCTTGACATAGGCCTGCTGAACCCAGCTGCCCCCGCTCCGGGTGAAGACGTACACCGCACCGGAAGCACTCGCCGAGTCATTGTCCTCATTGCCATCGATGCCGGTGGCGGCGCTGGCCTCGTCAATGGCTCCCACCGCCAGGGTGTTGCCATCCCCGCTCAGGCTGACGGAGAGGCCGAAAAAATCATCCGCGTCCGTATTGCTGGCTTTGACATAAGCTCTCTGGCTCCAGTCACCACCGCCAAGGCCAATCGACAGGCGGGTGAAGACGTACACCGCACCTGACCTAGCGGCCGAGTCATCGTCCTCATTGCCATCGATACCGGTGGCGCAAGGCCAGCAATACGGACGCAGGTTTCTCGCGATGCCAGCCCGCGCACCCATCTCGACACCTATGCAAAGCGCTGGCACGCACGCCAGACGCGAATCGGAAAACGAAACGCCGATCGCGAGTACTCGAGCTACCGGCGTCATGTGTCGCCTTTGATCGGCTCGTCGCCGGTCGGCGAGATCAAGCCGCTCGATGTATTGGAGCTCAGCGAGACGCTCATTGCGCGCGGCGAGCTTTCGCCCAAGTCGGTGCGCAACTGCATCGGGATCGTCTCGTCGATCTTTCGGCTCGCCGTCCTCGAGGGTGCCGTGGAGGGCAATCCGGTCTCTCAGACGCCTCGAGACGGGCTCCCGTCGTCTGGCGCCGGCGGCGGTCAGACCTACACGCGGAGCGAAGCCCTGGCACTGCTCACCGACCCACGGATCGGCTGGGACCGCCGGGTCCTCTCCGCTTTGCAGTTCTTCACAGGGATGCGCATCGGGGAAACCTGCGGCCGGCGGTGGCGCGACTGGTCGCTCGACGCCAAGCCACTTGGGTCCTTGCGCGTCCACAGCCAGTACGACGACCAGCCTCTCAAGACTGCCAAAACCGGCGACGCCAAGGAGCGCATGGTGCCCGTACACCCCGAGCTCGAGAAGGTCCTTCAGTGCTGGCGAGGGGAGGGCTTCGAGACGGTCTACGGCCGTCGACCGGGCCAGGACGATTTCATCGTGCCTGACTCGAGAAACATGGCCGCACGCACGCAGTCACAGGCCACGAAGGCGCACAAGCGCGATGCGGAGCTCATTGGGGTACCGAACAAGGGATCGCATGGGCTACGGAGGTTCATGATCTCGGCAGCACGTAGCAGTGGCGCCCGCGGCGACGTGCTCGAGCGGATCACGCACAACGCGCGCGGCGGGATCATCGACGTCTACACGACGTGGGAATGGCCGGCGCTCTGTGAGGCGGTGAGCTGTCTGAATGTCGATCCGGACCTCTTGCCGGGGCGGATTTATGACATTCCTTATGACATAGGTATTTCTCAAAACGCTAACCCGCGGCAATCACTGCGCTTATTTGGTGGAGGCGGTGGGAATCGAACCCGCTGGAAACGCCCCGACTTCCCCCGGTTCACAGCTTTTTCAAGGAAAGCGTTCCAGTGCACATGAGGCGCAAAACCTAAGCAAAACCGCGTTCCGTGAAGACTTACGGACAAGTGTCCGTGAACTGTGGGGAGTGCT
>CAXMND010000093.1:0-9087 GCA_964194675.1 uncultured Coxiellaceae bacterium
CCCAGTGCCGACCCGTGCGACGACGATCTTCGCGTAGAGGGGATCGAACCGTTCGTTCACGACCGACGAGAAAGCGCTGACCACGAGGGCACCGACGACGCTCACATGGATGTACGTAACCACCGCGATGATGCGCGGAGCCGCGTCGATCAGAGCGGCTTCCAGAATGAAGATCGCGCCGTTGACGCTAGCGAGCAACACAGCCGTACCGCGAGGCCCCCAACGCGGCATCAAGCGGCCGACCGAAATGGCCGACACCAATGAAAGAGCCGCCGCCGCCAACATCACCCGAGGTAGATACGAGGCGTCGTATTCGGTTAGGAAGAGCGTGTCGCGGACCGCGCGTCCGGCCACCAGCTGCGCCACCATCGGGATCGACGTCAGGATCGCAATCGATGCGGCCCGTTCGCGCGCTCGTTCCATCGAGCGAGTGTAACTGAGTTCGCTAGGTGCCGACTAGGCTGGACTCAGCCATTCGCATTGGCTTGAACTTCGAGCCGACCGGGGCTGGGACGATCCACGGTCGGTGAACTAGGCCTGGTTGTCCTCGGCCTGTTGGCGAAAGAACTCGTAGACGCCGAAGCGTCGGAGGGTCCATGACACGGCTCCTGGGCTGATGGCGTTTGCGATCTGCATCAGCCGCTTGGGGCCGGGGTTGACGGTGATCTCGGCAATATCCCGCTCGACGGCACGCACGACGGCATCGGCAACCTGTTCGGGTGTGCTCTCTCCAACGAGGCGTGGTGCGCGCTTGCCGTACTCAGCGAACATCCCGGCGTCGGAGACGAAGCCCGGGCAGATCACGGATGCGCTCACCCCGGTTCCGCGGAGCTCTTCACGCATGCCGCTCGTCCATTCGATGAGGCCGGCCTTGGTCGCGGCATAAGTGGCGGAGTAGGGCGAGCCCTTCCTCCCGCCAAGCGAAGACATCATCACGACGTGGCCGCTGCCACGCGCGATCATCTGAGGTAGCACAAGGCGCGAAAGAATGAGCGGTGCGACCAGGTTGGTCTGAATCATTTGCTCGATCTGCTCGGGCGACAGTCTTGCGTACTCGCAGATCCATTCGATACCGGCGTTGTTGATGAGGATGTCGATCGGCCCGTTGGCGGCCACGGCCCCCTCTAAGAGTCGTTTGCGGCCTGCTTGATCGGTGACGTCCACCGAAATGGCAACCGCCTTGACCCCCAACTCGGACACTTCCTTCGCAGTCGCCTCCACCGCGTCGACCGTTCGGGCGGTTAGCGCGAGGTTGACACCCTTTTCCGCGAACGCGCGTGCGATGTACGGCCCGAGCCCTCTCGAGGCACCGGTCAGCAGTGCGTTCTTTCCGCGTAGATCCATGGTCAGCGACGTGGCCAGTTTCGAATGACGTCGACCACGCCCGAGATGCGCTCGCTGACGCGACGGCCGCTGAAGATCTTGGTGAAGCCCTTGGCGAGGGTCTCGGCGCCTGCGGTGTAGGGCATCCACAGATTCGCGACGCTCTTCGGACTGGTCATCACACTCTTGGTGGCGACGTAGGTGTAAAAGGCCTGTTCGCCCTGCACGCGCCCGACACCGGACTCGCCCTCGCCTCCGAAAGGCAGGGTGACGCACCCGCCGGATTGCACGGCGTTGTTCACCATCACGGAGCCTGCGCGGACCTTTCGTGCCATCGCTTCGCCCTTGCCGACATCCCGCGTCCAGATGCTTCCACCGAGGCCATACTTCGAGTCGTTGGCCAAGCGAATCGCCTCTTCGTCGCTCTCGACCGCCATGATCGGCAAGAAGGGCCCAAAGGTCTCCTCCTCCATCATAAGCATGTCGTGGGTCATCCCGGTCAAGACAGTTGGCGGCCAGTAGAGCCCGCCATTTTGCCGACGAACCTTGCCGCCGTAGCGCACCTCCGCGCCTTTTTCTACGGCGTCTGCCATGTGTGCCTCGTAGATCTCGAGCTGGGGCGCCCACGTGATCGGCCCGAGGTCGTAGTCGCCTCGACCGCTTGGGTCGCCCTGGCGCAAGCCTTTCACGATCGTGACGATCTTCCCTGCTAGGGAATCGACGAGGTGAGCCGGCGCGTAGATGCGTTCGACGCCATTGCAGACCTGGCCGGTGTTGTAGCAGGTGCCGTTGACGAGGCCCTGAGCCGTGAGATCCAAGTCGGCATCCTCGCGGACGATGGCAGCGTCGTTGCCGCCGAGCTCGAGCACGACCGGAGTCAATGTGTGGGAGGCTCGTTCCATGACCCGGCGTCCGGTCCTCGGTGAACCGACGAAGCAAATGACGTCCACCTCGTCGATCAGCGCGCTGCCAGTTTCGCCATATCCGTGAACCATCTGCACGACGCCATCGGGAACGCCCGCGTCGCGGAACAGGTCTGCGATCATTTCACCGATGAGCGGGTTGGCTTCCGAGGGCTTTTGCACCACGGCATTGCCCGCGGCCAGCGCGGGGATCATGTGCTTCACTCCGAGCTCGAAGGGGAAATTCCAAGGGAGGATGAAACCCGCGACACCGAGAGGTTCGTAGAAGATGCGGGCCTTCGAGCCGACAAAGAACGTAGGGCTAACTTTGACACCGGGCTCGAGCCGTTTCGCGAGGCGGGTGTGCAGCTTGATCGTTTCGCACAACGGACCCGTGAGGCCCACGGGCTCGGCCGGTGGTTTGCCGTTCTCCGAGGACACCACTCGAGCGATCTCGGAGGCACGGTCGATGAGGACACCGCGCAGCCGGTCGAGGATTCGGTTTCGCCCGTCGACCCCCATCGCAGCCCATCCGACCTGTGCCTTCCGAGCACGCGCGACCGCGGCCTTGACGTCGGCCGCCGTGGAGATTCGCACCTCACCGAGCTTCTTTCCGTTGCTCGGATCGAACGACTCCAACATTTGAGGAGCTTCTCTTGCTTCTTTGACTTGTTGCAACATCACCGTCTCCGAATCTTCCGCGTCATGCAACGGACTTAGCCGCCGAGCCCTACGATGTTCCGTGCCTTGCTCTTGTAGTGCTTCGATGGCGCCTCGGCCAGGAGCATCATCTTACCCTTGGAGCCAGCCGTTTTCCTTATACCAATCGAGGGTTTCCTTCATCCCGGGCAACGCGTCGGGGTGCTTTAGCTCGAAGCCAGCTTCCTTGATCTTGGTGTTGTCCCAAATGCGATCGCACGACATGTAGTGGAGCGTGTCTTTTTCGAGCTTAGACTTTTTGCCTAGTCTCTTCGCAAAGAACTGCGACGTGGCGGCAATCGGGATCAGCACGCGAATCGGCACGTGAAAGAAGGGCTTCTCGGCGCCGAACAGCTCCCTCGAAAGGAAGTTGAAGAAGTCGGCCGTCGTCAAACGCGAATCGTCAGCGACGTTGTAAGCTTCGCCGATCATCGCGTCGTGATCGAAGGCGTAGATCATCGCGCGGCACACGTCCTCCACGTGGACGAAGCCCTCGACGTGGTCACCGCTGCCCAACATCATGATTCGCGTTTTGCCCCGCTCGGAGTACACGTGTTTGACCGCGTTTTGGATGCCATACTCCGACCGCGTGCCGTAGATCGCGCCAGGTCGTAAGGCGGTTGCCCTTAAACCCTTCTCGGAGACGAAACGATGAACGACTTGCTCACCTGCCCACTTGGTTTCGTTGTAGACGTTCAGCGGTGGGGTGACCTTGGGCGCATCCTCTTTGACGGGGGTTCTGTCGTGCCAATCGTAGCCGTAGACCCCCGCTGACGAGAGGTGGATGAAGCGCTCCACGCCTGCTGAAACACATGCATCGCAGAGGTTTTCGACGGCATTCACGTTGACCGCGACCATGAGCTCGCGCGGGGTCGAGTAGTCGTGAATCCCGGCGATGTGAAAGACACCATCGACGCCGTCGAGGAGCGCCTCAAGCCCCTCGCGCTTGGTGAGGTCGGACTTTACGAACTCGACGCCAAGCGCCTCGAACATCGCACTGTAGTACCGGCTCGAAACGTCCGTCGCGCGAACAGAGAACCCGGCCTTCACGGCTTCTATCACGGCATGGTGGCCGGTGAAGCCCGCGGCTCCCGTGATCAGGATCTTCTGGTTTCTACTTGCCGCAGTCATCGTCATTTTTGGGTAATACTAAAGTATTTAACAGAAAATCTAAGTGACAATAAGAAGCGTATGGTCCAGGCAGGGGGCTGCATGGACGCATCGTGCTAGTCCCAACAGCAAAATGAGCAGAAGATGAACCCCGAAGTACAGATCGCTCCCGGTGACACCCTCATGAGCCGTTTCTTGGCGCGGGCCAGTTTCCCCGTGACGATGGTGGCGCTCACCGGCATCGGCATCGTCGCCATGCAGCGCGGCTATTCACCACTGGTGACGCTCACCCTGCTCTCGCTTGCCTCCCTCATCGTCGTCATCGCGTTGGAGCAAATCAACCCCCACACCACATATTGGAAGACACCTCAGGGAGATGTGCTGACGGACCTGCTGCACATGTTGATCTCCGGCGTACTGATTCCTCCCGCGACGGGCGTGGTGTGGCGAGTGCTGATCGCCGGATCGGCCGCGTCTCTTTCGGCGTGGTTGGGCATGGGCCTTTGGCCCGGTCAGTGGCCCATGGTGGCGCAGCTGACGCTCGCCCTGGTGATCGCGGAGCTCGGCCAGTACTGGTGGCATCGGCTCTCTCATGAGAAGGACTTCCTTTGGCGCTTTCACTCGACCCACCACAGCCCCGGGCGGCTCTACTTCTTGAACACCGGGCGGTTCCACCCGATCGACATGTTCGTCGCCTATTCGACCGAGATCCTTCCTTTGGTCGTGCTCGGGGCGGGTGAAGAGGTGATCGCCTTGTGGACTTTGGTCACCACTATCCATGGCCTGTTCCAACACGCCAATACCAAGATCAACATCGGCTGGTTGAACTGGGTGTTCAGCATGGCGGAGCTCCATCGCTGGCATCACTCGCTCGATATGGACAAGGCGAACACCAACTACGGCGCAAACTTGATCTGCTGGGATATTGTTTTCGGGACGCGCTACCTCCCCAAAGACAAGACCCACCAGCCCGACGACGTCGGAATCGGGGACCTGCCCGACTTCCCGAAGGGCTACCTCGAGCAACTCGCCGTGCCGTTTCGTTGGCGCAAGACCAAGGAAGAGTCGACAGGAACGCTTGAGCAGACCGTCTCATGATCCTCTCCCATGTGGTGTCGCCTAGTACCGAAGTTTGGCTATGCCGCCAGCAAGTCGCGCAACGCCTCGTAGACGTCGGGGTGATTGGCGATGTGGATGTGGCTCATCCCGGGAAACACCGCCCCGCTCGAAAAATGGATCCTGCGGGCGGGCTCGGGCGCCTCACCGGACGCGCTCGGTAGCCGAACCATCAAGTCGCCAAGTAACTCGCCGAGCGGATGCTCCGGGTCGCGCGAGATCGTGGCCGCCAGGAAGTAGTACCCGACCCCATCGACGAGCGGCACATTGCGTCGGGCATCGGCAAATACCTCGTCCGGATCCTTTCCGGCCCATTCTTCATCGACGGTGTAACCGTAGCGGAGGTCTTTGACGCCGGCGCTGCGGCTATCGAGCAGCTCGGCCGGAACTTGCGCGCCTGCTGCATCGAGACTTTTCAGCACCCCAGTGAGCAGGTTCACGGCCTTTTCGAGCGGCGCGCCGAGATGCGGCGCGCCGATACACGCGATGTGACGGAGGTGCGCGATCCAAGGCTCATCATGCTCACGCGCGTAGTGCGCCGCGCTGCGCACGACCAAGCCACCCATGCTGTGCCCGACGAGCACGATCTCTTCGACCGGGACTGGATACGCTGTGAGCACTTCGGTGAGCAGCGTCGCCAACGCGCGTCCGTTCTCGGAGATGTGCCGACCGGTGTTGTATCGCAGATAGATCGGCGTGAAGCCGAGGTCGTCGGCAAGCCGTGTGCCGAAGGTCACGTCGGGATCGCCGTAGTGCTCCTCCGAGGACAGGCTCCACAGCCATTCAGTCGAGGCCAGGCTATGGACGAAGACGCAGACTTTGTTCGTCGGGTTTGGAAACGCCGCCGCAAAAGCCTCCGGCGTGGCCGGGAGATGCCGCCCGTGGTGGCGGAGGGTCATTCCGAGGTCTAGTCGGTGCTTCCGTCGGCTCAGATAGTCGCCCCAAAAACCGTTGATCGACGCTTGCGCGTAGTCGACGTACCAACTCGCGGTTCCTGCCGCGGTCGAGCTAATGGGCGTCGCGAGATCGAAGTCGTCATCGTCGGACGTCTGTTCGAGGCCGGCTTCGGCGACATCGGCGACGGCATTCACCGTGAAGCGAGTGATTCCGTTGACCATCCGAATCGCCTCGAACACGCCCCCGGATATGGCCGTCTCGACGCCTGTGACGACCTTGGCCGTGCTCGTGGCAGGCTCGATCGGCGCAAACCGCCGCACCGTCCGCTCGACGACCGCATCATGCGTCCGCTCGACGAGATGCGTCGTCTCTTCGACGACGTCGAACACCAAATCGATGAACCCGCGTGTGCGTCGCATATCCGCTATCCAATTAAGGCGCGAGAAGCCTCAGTGAGCATGGTCCGAGCATACGCCACGTCCCATTGTTGCGGAAGGGACGGTGTGCGCGAGGCCAGTTGGTTGATCTCGGCCAATAGCTCACCAAGCAGTGTGCGTAGTGCCTCGCGATCGAGCTCGACCCGCTTTCTTGGCACGCGGTCTTGCCTGCGAGCGTCGAAATAACCCGCGTCTCCATTGTCTCGACGACGCTGTTCTTCGCGAGTCAGCACGGTTGCCGAGTGCACTTCTCGAGTCGGCGACGCCTGCGTGACAATCGGTGCAAAGGGCGTGGGGCTATTGATATCGACGACGCATGCAAAGTGCTCGGTCCAGCAATGGTCCTCACCGTAGCCTGTGTCCGTGATCGCCACCACGTTCACGTCCGGATCGAAAACACGCGGACAGATTTCGCGCAGCTGCTCGATCTTGGCCTTCCCGCTATTGATTCGTTCGGCGGTGGAGTAACCCGCTCGGTCTGCGCCGAGCTCTTCGACGGCCACTTCCAGCATCGACTTGGGTGACGCACTGCTCAGAATGATTTCGATGCCCGGGCAGCGCGCGCGAATCCAATCGATGTCTTCACGAGTGATCACCTGATCGGGAGCGTGGCGCCTCCAGACTCTGCGGGCGAGTTTGAGCAGAAGGGACTCGTCCGCGGTCGCCAGGTGCGTAAGTGCGACCGTCTGTGGACGCCGCTGCACTACGTTCGTCGGATTGGGACCGAAGCGACGGTATGCGAGCCGCCGAAGCGACGGGACGCGCGAAGCCAGTTTGCCCCAGGCGAGGTAATGAATCCCAGGCAAAGCCCACCTTTGCGCGCCAGACGCCAGGTAACGGACAACCTTCGTCGGCTGCGACCAATCCACGAGCACCCGCCCCCCAAACCAGCGGCGGACCGGGCGTTCCGTCCCCGACTCACCGTAAACTTCGTGGGCGCAGAGCTCCCATTCGAGGAGCTCCCCGAGGTTGCGGCCGAGGTGAGTGGTCTTGTCGAGGTCGAGGACCAAGTAGTCATACTCTTCTTCAAACACGCGAGCGCAGAGCTCTCGAAACGAAAGAGGCGCACCATGATCGACAAATCGATCGACAAGTCGCATAGCTGTGGACTGATCACTCAAGAGCTAGGCTTCGGGTCGCGGTTGGAGGTGAAGGGATGAGGAGGCCACGCTGGATCTCCAGCACCCTGAGCTTCTCGAGTGCCAAACATATCCCAAAGCCGAGGTCAACCTCCCATGGCTGGTAAGAGAACTTTGCCGACGCCGGGTAGCGGTGGTGATTGTTCTGGTAGCCCTCGCCGGCGATCAACCATGCTGCGAGGTGATTGTTGCGTGAGTTGTCGGGCGTCTCGAAGTTGCGGCCCCCGACAGCGTGCCCGAGCGAGTTGACGATCCAGCCCTCGATAGGATGGCTCATCATGCCGAGGAAGTAGCACGCGCCCAACGCCCACATGCCTGTCGGCACGGCGATCGCGAGGGCAATGACGAGGTGCAGAACATAGGGCAGGTACCAGAGGCCTTTTCGATTGAGCCAGTTTATCGGGAACTCGAGATCGGCGACCTCATCGGTGTATTCCGTCCGGCCACGCGCAAGGCCGACGAGGGTGCGTTCATAGCTCTTCAACTGGCCGAGCAGGACTCCCACCAAACCGTAGTGCACGGGACTATGGGGATCCTCGGGCGTGTCGGAGTGCGTGTGGTGCATACGGTGCATGCACACCCAGCCCTTGGCGTCGAGGCCTGTCAGCCAGATCCCGTAACGGCCGGCAAACCTACGGGCCCGAGGGCTGAGCGTGACCGCGTTGTGCGCCAGGCCGCGGTGATAGAAGACCGTGATCATCGTCGTGTTGAGTAGATAGGCCGCGAAAAAAACAGCGGCACAGGTCAGTACATACATTGGCTTTTCTCCTAAAAAGTTACGAATCAGTAACTTACGTTTGCGTAACTTACGGCACCGTAGTATCTGTGTCAAATGGCTTCCAGAAAAAAACTCACAGCCGCCGCTCGGAGGGCCCAACTCATCGAGGTGGCACGGCAGGTTTTCGCCGAAAAGGGCTATGAAGCGACCTCCGTCGAGGAGATCGCCAGCCGGGCAAAGGTCTCAAAACCTATTGTTTACGAACACTTCGGGGGCAAGGAAGGCCTCTACGCTGTGATCGTAGACCGGGAAATGGAGTACGTGATCCGGATGATTTCGGAAGGCCTCTCCGCGGGCTCTCCTCGAGAGCGCACAGAACAATCCGCCCTGGCTTTCCTTCGCTGGGTGAAAGATAACCCCGATGGGTTCGCTGTGCTGACCCACGACGCCCCCGCTGCCGTCAGCCGGGGCGGGTTCTCCAGCCTCCTCAACGAAGTGGCTGAACGCGTGAGCGACGTATTCGCTCAGGAATTCAAACGAGCCGGATACGATCCAGACGTTGCCCCCATCTACGCCCATGCCCTCATCGGAATGGTCACGCTCGTAGGTCAGTGGTGGAGCCACGTCCGCAAACCGTCCGTCGAAAAGGTCGCCAGTCACATCGCTGCGTTGGCGTGGATGGGCCTACGCAACCTCCCCGAAAAGCCGGACCCGATCGGGGTCCGACCAAAGCGACGAGAGTAGGG
>CAXMND010000094.1:0-33604 GCA_964194675.1 uncultured Coxiellaceae bacterium
TCCCAACCGAAATGCTCGAAGTCGACGAACGCGAGGCCGGCCTTCGCGCGAATCGCGTTGTGGAAACCAAAATCCGATGGGCTCAGCGTGCGTGCTTCGATTGCGAGTGTTGGCTTCCCCAGCAACGCCTCCGCGTGACGCGAAGCCTCAGCAAACGATAGAGGCAGCGCGCCTTCGAGTAGTTCCCGGAGCGCGCCTTCGAGGCTTGCAGGCGCTTGCCTCTCCCGAACGAGGAGGTCGATGCGTCCTTCAATCCCCTTCACCAAGTCTCTGAAACGAAACGCAGCGTCCGTGGCGTCGTCCAGGCTGCGCGAGACGGGCCGATGCGTCGTTTCACGAAGCGTGACTAGAAACTCGGTTGCCGCATCGATGTCCGCCAGCGAGATCAACGTCGTTGCGACCGGTGCGCCTTCGATGAAAGAGAGCACGAGCGCGCCTTGCTCGAAGTCGTTCCACAGTGGCTCGGGGATCGCCCGAACTCCGCTGTCCCAAAGAAATCGAAGCCCGTTGTACTCTCGGCGCTGGCGGACGCTGGGCCCCGCGCCCTCGAGGAAATACTGCTTCACCACGACGCACCTGTCGCCCGCCTCGAGACGGTGCACACGACTGTTGCGTCCGGCGACCAATCGGCCGACCTGCTCCACAGGCGGAAACCCGATCGGACGAACGATGGTGTCCCAGTCAGTTGAAAACATGCTTTGTGATGCCTGCCCAACTCGCGAAGCGGCGCTCGGGAACCGACTCGGAGTAGACGTTGAGGGGATCGAAGAGGAGTCGCTCCGTCGTCTTCGGAAACTCAGGCTCGCGAAAGGTCTCGAGCAAGTCGTCGACGAACGTGGCGCAGCACAGGGCTTCGACGCGGCGACACTTCTCCTGCCTGGTGTCCGCGAAGAACACGTCCGCTTCCTCGTCTCGAAGACAGTCGAGCAATCCCTCCGCACGTAGGAATTCAACGGCTGCCTCACGTAAGGAGACCTCGGGGTCGCCATAGGGTGCGTGGCGAGTCTTGTGGCTGACGATGAACGCGCGCACCCCCTGCGCCCTCGCGGTCGCGAAGAAATCACGCACACCAGGGAATACGCCGGCTTCGCCGATTCGCGGCCCGTACGCCTCCG
The DNA here is from genome assembly GCA_964194675.1 of uncultured Coxiellaceae bacterium. Lineage (GTDB taxonomy): Bacteria > Myxococcota_A > Polyangia > Polyangiales > Houyiibacteriaceae > SG8-38. The sequence continues at coordinate 1,116 of CAXMND010000094.1, forward strand.
CCTGTAGTTTCTGCCATTCGATCTCGCCGTCCGGCAGCTCTCGAACTTGATCACGAATGAGTTTCTTACTGGGCTGGAGATCGACCGGAACCAATCCCCGCTCCACCGCCAAGCGATGGAAAAGACTGTCGTAGCAGATGATTGTGTTGTCGAGATCGACCCCGACGACCTGACTCTCCATCGTGACCCAAAGTATCCCCTGGGCGGCGTTCCGGTCAATTTGGGTGGGTAAGCCTCGGGGCGACTTCTTCGCCCCCGTTTGAGCCGAATGATACCCTGGGAGCATGGGGAGCTCGGCTAAGCGCTGCATCGTGACAGGCGGTGCGGGGTTCATTGGAAGTCATCTCGTCGACCGACTGCTTGGCGACGGTCACCACGTTTCGGTGGTCGACAACTTCAGCTCGGGGCACCGTGGCAATCTCGAGCACCACCAGAGCAACCCGAACTTGAAGGTGATCGAGGGCGACATTGCGTCTGCTCCACTGTCGCCGGCCTTCGAAGGGATCGATTGGGTCTTTCATCTCGCTGCGTTGGCTGACATCGTGCCTTCGGTCGAAAATCCGACCGCCTATCACGAGGCCAACGTCGCCGGCACATTTCGCGTCCTCGAGGCCGCTCGACATGCGGGTGTCCAACGATTCGTCTATGCGGCGTCGTCTTCCTGCTACGGCGTCCCCGATCGTTGTCCGACCCCCGAGGACAGTCCCGCGCGGCCTCAATATCCCTATGCGCTGACGAAATGGGTCGGGGAGCAGTATGTGCTTCATTGGACACAGCTCTATCACCTGCCGGCGGTTTCGCTTCGGTTCTTCAACGTCTACGGTCCTCGGTCTCGAACCTCGGGCACCTATGGAGCTGTTTTTGGGGTGTTCCTTGCGCAGAAGCTTGCAGGAGAGCCCTTCACGGTGGTGGGCGACGGGACCCAGACGCGCGACTTCACCTATGTCACCGATGTGACCGACGCTTGCGTGCGCGCTGCGGCTTCCGATGTGCAGGGAGAATCGATGAACGTCGGGAGCGGTGATCCGCAAAGCGTTAACCGACTCGTCGAGCTCCTCGGGGGCGACGTGGTCTACATTCCCAAGCGCCCCGGTGAGCCAGACTGCACGCAGGCGGACACGCGCAAGATCGAAGCGCTCCTCGGATGGAAGGCCCGCGTGCCGTTCGATGCAGGCGTGCGCATCATGTTGGAGAACATCGACTATTGGCGCGCGGCTCCCGTGTGGACGCCTCGCACGATCGAGAAAGCCACCGAGGCATGGTTTAGGAGCTTGGGATGAGTGGTACGGGCGAACAGGCCGATACACGAACGGCATTTGCGAGGGGCTACATCGAGCGGTTGAAGGGCGTCCTCGACCGCATGCCCTGGAACGAGCTCAGCTCGGTGATCGAAGCGCTCGAAAAGGCGCACTCTGAAGATCGACAGGTGTTCATCGCGGGCAACGGCGGAAGTGCCGCCACGGCGAGTCACATGGCCTGCGACCTCATGCTCACGACGCCGAAGACCGGAGGGAAGGGCTTTCGCGTGATCGCGCTCACAGACAATGTCGCAGCCATCACCGCCGCCGGTAACGACGAGAGCTACGCCGATGTGTTCGTTGCGCAAATGCGAACGCTCGCCAATGAAGGTGACGTCATCATTCTCATCAGCGGGAGCGGAAACTCGAAGAACATCGTGCGAGCGGCCGAATTCGCCAAGGCGCGAGGCATGAAGGTCTTTGGCTTCCTCGGGATGGGTGGCGGCGCGTTGGCGCCGGTGTGCGACCGCGCGGTGATCGTCCCATCCAGCGACTACGGTCCAATCGAAGATGCGCACATGATCTTCGATCACTTGATCACGGCGTATTTCCACAAGTGGCTGAATCCCAACAAAGCCTGAAGAGCGAACGCGCGTTCTTCCTCGATCGCGACGGTGTCCTTGTGGAAGACGTCGACCTCCTGACGGACGATAGTCAAGTCCAAATCATCCCTGGCGTCGTGGAGGCGCTTCGGGCGATTCACGAGCAGGGGTATCTGAGCGTCGTCGTCACGAATCAAACCGTGATTGCGAGAGGGCTCATCGATGAAGCGAAGCTCGACGTCCTGCACGGCCACTTGCGCGAGCGACTCGTTCAGGCCGGCGCTCCGTCCGTATCGGCGTTCTACGTATGCCCGCACCATCCGCACGCCGACGTCGCCCGATATCGCGTCGAATGCGCATGTCGAAAACCGAAACCCGGACTGCTCGAGCGCGCCTCCGACGAAATGGGCATCGACCTGTCCATGAGCTTCATGGTCGGAGACCGGCTATCCGACGTGGCTGCCGGTAAGAGCGCGGGGTGCACCACGGCTTTGGTCGAGTCGGGTGCTCATCGCGCGCCTCCCATCGTGGGTATGCCCTCCGATCTGCCGACGCCGGACCATCGCTTCGTCGACCTCCGCGAGGCCGTTCAAAGTCTTTTGCGAGGGCGGAGATGACATTGAAGGCACTCGTGTTGTGCGCGGGGCGTGGCACCCGACTCGAGGATCTCACGCGGGATTGCCCCAAGCCCCTCCTTCCCATCGAAGGCACTCCGCTCGTGGGCTACACGTTGCGTCTTCTCGCCCGTCACGGGATCACCGACGTCGCTGTCAACCTACACTTTCTCGCCAACAAGGTTCAGGACGAGCTCGGAGACGGCAGTCGCTACGGCCTTCGTATCCACTACGAGCTCGAGGATGAGCTTCTCGGTACGGCAGGCGCTGCCGCGAACCTCGTCGACTACTTCGCGGATGCATCTGACGTGCTGATCGTCTACGGCGACCTCGTCTTCGACGAAGATCTAACCGCGCTCTACGAGCAACATCGTGCGAATCGTGCAGACGCGACGCTGTTGGTTCATCAGCGAATGACGCCATCGAATAGCATCATCGACATGGACGACACGGGTCGTATCGTACGCTTTCGAGAGCGGCCGGCGGAATGGTCGGCAAGCGGTCCTGTTTGGGTGAATTCGGGTTGCCAGATCCTGCGGCGCGAGCTGATCGACAGGTTTCCCTCGAAGAGGCCGCTCGACCTTCCAACGGACATCTACATGCCGATGGCCGTCGACCTCCGCCTCTTCGGGGCTCCGATCGAGGGTTACCGAATCGCGATCGATTCGCCGGAACGGTATCGGCAGGCGATCCGTGATGTGAGTGCCGGCAAGGTACGCGCGTAGCCGTCTGGCACTCAGGAGCCGAGCTGAAAGTCGACTGCCTGGAGGAGGTCTTCGGTCGTGACCGGAACGTTGCCCATATGACCCACCTCGATCGCCGAAGCGCAATTGCCGAGGTATGCAGCCTCCATCACCGACGCGCCTCCAGAGAGGGCGCTCGCGAAGGCCGATAGCATCGCGTCGCCAGCGCCCATTGCGTCGACCACGTTGCCGCCAAACGCCGGGAGGTATTCGATTTTCAGCTTCTTCTTGATGGCGTGCATTTGGGGGGGATCGGCGATCTCCTCCCAGTCCCGGCCTTCCGTATCGAGGATCATGAGGCCACGCGAGCCTAGGGTCAGCACCAACGATCGGTGGCGGGTTTCGTCGAGCAGCTTGACGCCGAGGTCGGATAGACCGCTTTCCCGATCCCACAACGCCAGCCGTGCCTCACGCTCGGACGGCGTGGCAGCGGTGAGCCCCTTGAGCCGCGTGACGCGTCCAATCTGAGAGCTGCACTGCACATCGCCGACGATCGGAATGCCTTTGGCCTTGGCGAGCTTCGTGACCGTGTCGATCACGGGTGCCGACAACACGCCGTAGCTGAAGTCGGAAATGATGACGGCGGAGACCCCGGCCTCACGCGACATGATCGCATCGCACAGTCGAGCTGCGGTTTTGGCGTCGATGTCCTGGTCGCGAAACGAGTTGACGTTCAGGAGCTTCTTGCCTCCGGACAGGAAGCGTTTCTTGTGAATCGTCGGCCGGGACTCGTCCACGACGAGCCTGTAGTCGATATCCCTGCGCTCGAGCTCTGCTCGGGCGAAATCTGCGTGGACATCCTGCCCCACCACGGAAAAGAAGATTGGTTTCGCGCCCATCGAGGCGACGTGCTGCGCCACGATGCCGGCGCCGCCGAGATAGAGGTCGGTCCCGCTAGGTCTCACGACCACGGTCGCCGAGTCGGAGCTCATACCCAGAGGGTCGCAGTGCACGTATTCGTCTACGATCGTCTCGCCAACGACGAGGATCTGCTTTCTCTTCATCGCGTTGAGCACCTTGTGCACGCGTCGGGCGGTGATCCCGTGACGCGCACAAAACGCACGCGCAGATGGATCCAGGGGCGCGATCTGTCCTACGGTCTGTGACTGGATGGGCTCGTAGACGACATCGCCCGAGCTAAACCGAATCTCGCCGCCATACGCCTCGACGGCCGCCCGTTCGTCGACGAACGCCTCTTCGGCATCTCGGTACTCGCTGCCCTTGACGTAGATGTCGGGCTTGAGCTTCGAGAGAAGCTCAGGGACTTCGCCGCTGTAGATCAAGACATAGTCGACGAACTCGAGGTGCGCGAGATTCTCCGCGCGGAGTGCGGCCGGAACGTGATTGGCTCCGCGCTGTCGGCCGGGTGGATCGGCAGTCACGCCGACGCTCAGAAGTCTTCCCTGCGACTTCGCCCATTTCAGGTGCCGTATGTGTCCGGGATGCAGGATGTGGAAGCCGCCATGGCAGTGGACGGCCAGTTGATGGTGCGACTGAAGCTCACGGAGCTCGGGCACCAGTGCATCGACGTCGATGATCTTGGGGCTTGGTTCGGTGGTCACCGCAATGAAATCCGCTTCATGAGCCTCACGTTGTAGTAGCGATCATCATCGAGAGGATTGGGGATTTTACCCTCTTTGAGTGCGTCGACGAGCTCGGCCACAGCGTCTTCGATCTTGAGCTCCGGGTAGAGCCCGAGCTCCTCTTGAATCTTGTCCGACGAGATGTGGTACGAGCGCGGATCGTTCGTGGGCGTGGTTTCGATGTCTACGGTTCTGCCGAGTCTTTCCCCCACGACGTTTCGCGTGATTTCTGCGAGCTCCGACACCGGATTGTTCTGATACCCTGCGTTGAAGATCTTTCCCGCGATCTTATCGGCGTCCATCTCGATCAACTCACAGTAGAAGCGGCAAAGATCGCGCAGGTGAATGTGCGGGCGAAGTTGCTTGCCTCCAAAGACGGTGATCTTCCCGCGTTCGTGTGCGTGCGTCGTGAGAATGTTCACGGTGAGATCAAGCCGCTGGCGCGGCGAGTAGCCGCAAACCGTTGCTGGCCGAATCACGAGCGTAGTGAAGTCCGGAGATTGCTGTTCCAAGAGGATCGGCTCGCACATCGCCTTGTACTTGCTGTAGTCCGTGAGGGGATTGAGCGGTTCCTTCTCGGTGACGTCTGAAGCGTCGCTCACCCCATAGACACTCGAGCTCGACACGAAGACGAAGCGACTGACCCCCGCCGCTTTGCTCGCTTCGACCAACGGCGCGAAGGCATCGAAGTTGATCGACTTCCCTAGGTTAGGATTGAGCTCGAAGCTCGGGTCGTTGGAGATGCAGGCGAGGTGGAGCACGACGTCGACATCCGCGACCGCCTTCCCAACAGCCCTTTTGTCCCGAATGTCCCCCACGATCTCTTCGAGATCGGGGTTCCCCTGGAAGTCTTGGAAGACCTCTCTTCCGTAGAGGTACAGATCCAGCACCCGCACTCGGTAGCCACGAGCTAGCAACTGAGGCGTCAAAACCGCCCCGACATAGCCGGCGCCGCCGGTCACCAACACACGCAGTTTTTCCCCGTTCATCCGCAAGATTAGACCGTGACGAAGGCGGGACTGTCCAAGTTCCGACAACCGGTCCGCGTGCTTCGAGCTTGGGCGCGTGCGGGCCGAAATCCAGTGATGCTACACAAAATGACAATTGCCGATCACGCCCACTCAACCCTCTTCGATGGGTGGCCAAGACGGTCCCCCTGGGCCCTCGGATCACTCTTTCCCTATGATTTGTGTGACTTTTTCGAGACAGTCCGGGGGGAGGCCTGCTGGCGCGACCATCCGAGAGGGGAGTCGAGGTAACTCGACCACGTTTCGCATCGTGTTTGACGTCATCTCTGCAAACCGCTACCCCAAGGCCGGTAGCGGGGAATGTGGGTGTTTAGGTGTGATCCCCGCCCTACCAACGGAGAGAATCATCATGACCAAGAACGTTTTGCGACTGGGCCTGGTCCTTGCGATCTGCGGGGCCCTCATGGCCTGCAAGAAGAGCGCTGAGGAATCCGCCGAAGTTGCCGATGAAGCTGCAGCAGAGGCTGCCGGAGAAGCAGTGGTGGCTGCGGAAGCGGCTGAGGAAGCAGTCGAAGAAGCAGTGGAAGCTGCCGAGGCTGCTGGCGACGCCGCTGAAGCCGCCGGGGCTGCCGATGAGGTAGCCGCCGAAGCCGCCGAGGAGGCCGGGGAAGAGGCTGCTGAAGGAGCCGCAGAAAAGGCCGCCGAATAGCAGCCAGACGCTCCCGAAACCGCGAAGAAGAAGGACTAGCTCGGAAGTCCGAGCACTTTCTCGCGAAAAAAGCCGGCCTTGGGCTGGCTTTTCTCGTGGGGCTCTGCGCTCGGCCGGCTTGCATCCAGCACCGGGCAAAGTAGAACATGTTTCACTCTGGCTCAGACCCGAGACGCGTGAGGCTATGTACTTCGACTACACCCCCGAGCAACAGGCACTGCGCGACGAGCTCCGCGGATATTTCGAAGGCCTGATCACCGAAGAGCTCCTCGCCGAGCTCGACAAAGCGGAAGGCGGCGGCCCTCTTTACCACGAGGCCATGCGACAGCTCGGTGCCGACGGCTGGCTCGGCATCGGTTGGCCCAAAGAGCATGGCGGCCAGGGTCGAGGCCCGATCGAGCAATTCATCTTCTTCGACGAGGTTCAGCGGGCCGGCTTCCCCGTCCCGATCCTGACGCTCAACACGGTCGGTCCGACGTTGCTCAAGTTCGGCACCGAGGAGCAGAAGGCGAAGTACCCGCCGAAGATCCTCGAGGGCCGGTGTCACTTCTCGATCGGGTACACCGAGCCGAGCGCCGGTACCGACCTCGCGTCGCTCAGAACCAGTGCGGTTCGGGATGGCGACGAGTACGTGATAAGCGGGCAGAAGATCTGGACGAGCCTCGCTGATCACGCCGACTACTTTTGGCTCGCCTGTCGAACCGATCCCGACGCCCCAGCGCACAAGGGAATCTCGATCATCATCGTCCCGGCTGACGCGGAAGGCATTCAGATCACGCCGATGCACGCGCTCGGCGAGAACAACGTGCACGCGGTGTACTACGACAATGTCCGCGTCCCCGTCGGGAACCTCGTGGGCGACGAGAACAAGGGGTGGCATTTGATCACCACGCAACTCAACCACGAGCGCGTCGCGTTGTGCTCGGTTGGTCCCCTCGAAAAGATCCTCACCGAGACTATCGAGTGGGCAAAAAAGGCCCCGAACGGCGATGGCGGCAAAGTAGCCGACCTGCCTTGGGTGCAAACCAATCTTGCCCGTGTCTATGCGAAGCTCGAAGTGTTGAAGCTTCTCAATTGGCAGCAGGCCTGGGGAATTGCCGAGGATACGCTTTCACCTGCCGATGCTTCGGCGATCAAGGTATACAGCTCCGAGTTTTACGTCGAAGGCTCGCGTTTGTTGATGGAGGTTCACGGCGCCGCGGGGACTCTGCACCACAGCTCGGAGGGGGCACTCCTTCGCGGACGCCTCGAGAAGTACTACCGCATGTCATTGGTGCTCACCTTTGGGGGTGGCACGAACGAAATCCAGCGAGACATCATTTGCCAGGCCGGCCTACGAATGCCCCGGCTCGGGCGACGCTGACGAGGCACGACCATGGATTTTTCATTTACCGACGACCAGAACAGCTTTCGTGACCTCGTCAAACGGGTCTTGGAGGACATCGTCACCGATGACTCGCTCAAGGCCCTCGCCAAAGATCGCAAGTGGTTTCACGAGCGTGCCTGGAGGCAGCTCGCCGATTCCGAGATGCTTGGCCTAGCGATTCCCGAGGAGCTCGGCGGGGCGGGCATGGGGCTTACGGAGCTCTGTTTGCTGCTTCAACAGGTCGGACGCACCGTCGCACCGATTCCGGCGCTTCCCACGCTCGTCTCCGCGGCGCTTCCGCTAGTAGCGTTCGGCACCCCCGAGCAGAAGGATCGCCTCCTCCGTGGGATCGCGCAGGGGCGCACCATCATCGCAGCCGCCCTGGTCGATCTCGGTAGCCGCAATCCGATGAAGCCTTCTGCCGTCGCGAAGCCCGATGGTAAGGGGTGGACTGTGACCGGCCGATTCAGCAACGTGGCCTACGCCGACCTCGCCGACCGGATCGTTGTCCCGGCGCGCACCGCCGATAGTACTGTGCTCGTCCTCTTGGTCGACCCGAAGGTCAAAGGCGTTAGGCTTTGGGACCAGCGTGGCACCAACGGGGAGCCGCTCTGGCTGCTCGAGCTCGATGATGCTGCGGTCTCGTCGGAGGATGTGTTGGGCACGATCGACAACGGCGAACAAGTCCTCCGTTACCTGGTCGATCGGACGAGTCTCGGGATCTGCGCGATCGAGCTCGGCATCGCCGAGCAGGCGCTCTTCATGACGGCGCAATACTCGGGCGAGCGAAAGCAGTTCGGCGTGCCCATTGCGACCTTCCAGGGCGTGACCCAGCGAGTCGGCGACGCCTACATCGACGTGCAAGCGATGAAGTCATCGATGTGGCAGGCCTGTTGGCGCCTCGATCGAGGTCTCGACGCGGACAAGGAGCTCGCGGTCGCGAAGTTCTGGGCCTCCGAGGCCGGCGCGCGGGTCGTGGCGGCGGCACAACACGTTCATGGCGGGATGGGCTTCGACCGAGACTATCCACTCTACCGCTACTTCATGACGTCGAAGCTTCTCGAGTTCACCCTCGGCGGCGCGCACGAGAGCCTTGATCGGCTTGCGAAGTTGATCACCGCCTAGGCAACGTTACGTTGGCAACGGATAAAAAAAGGCCCTACCTGATACTGCAGGCCGGTATTGCCTTTAGTATCAGGTAGGGGGATGAAATGAAGGAGAGGTTGTTATCCAGTACTACGGCGCTCCTCCTGGTTTGTTACGGATGCGCGGACCAGGAAAGCGTAGGGCGGTCCGCAGTCGCCGCGTCGGCCGGAAAGGCGGTGGTTTCAACTGCACGCCTCGATGGTCTCTTCGAGGATCCTGCAAACTCCGAGTCGTTGATCTCTATGACCAGGATCTACGCCGACCTCAGTGCGGTCGCGAACGCCGGCAGGGACGGTGCGGGCGTGTTCATCAACCTCCTCACGCAGAAAGCTCCCCTCGACGAGTGCGTTACCGAGGACGGCTCCGTCATCACGTACGACAACTGCAGCGTCAGCAACGGCACGATCGACGGAACCTTGTCCTCGAACGGGGATGATATCGACATCGACCTGACGATCAGCGCGCAGGGGGCTGGTGGAGTCGGCAGTCTGATCGTCCACATGCACGGAGGGATCACCGTCACCGCGACATCACTCGGCGGCTCGCTCACCTACGACACTGTCATTCAGGGGGTCGACCAGTACCCGGACGGCCTCTCCTTCACGATTGTCGCCGACTACATCGACATCACCCTTGATGAGGTCGAGTGCCCTCTGTCCGGTTTTCTGCTCGTCGAGCAGGAATTCCTAGGGGTAAGCACCGGCATCGTAGAGGGGACTTTCGGGCCTGCTTGCGGGGACGTGCGCCTCTCTGAGTGAATTCTGCATGGGGCCCACGCAAGGGTGTGCGTTGGAGTTCGCTCCGCGTCCACGTACGCTGTCGCCATCATGGCCCTCACGACCTTTTTGAACGCTAAAGCCCTCGCCATCGCCACGGAGTCTTCGGACAACGTGGTCCGAAGCATGTGGGACAGGCTCAGCCCCCTGCCTGGGGGCAAGTTGGTTTTCAGTCGACTCATCGGGCGGATGGCGCCGTACTCAGGCTCGATGCGAGCCAATGTCGAGGAGCTCCGAGAAGGGTACTCCCGCCTCACCTTGACTGATCGGCACGCGGTGCGAAACCACCTCGCCTCGATACACGCGGTCGCGCTCGCAAATCTGGTCGAGCTGACCGGCAACATCGCCGCCCTCTACACCCTGCCGGATGACGCTCGCCTGATCGCCGCCGGAATAGCGCTCGACTACACCAAGAAGGCCCGCGGGACGATCACCGGCGAGTGCCACTGTCCGCTGATCGACAGCAGCACCAAGCAAGAGTACGAAATTCGAGTCGTCCTGAAGGACGAGGGTGGCGACGTGGTGGCGGAGGGGACGCTGCGGACGTTGGTTGGCCCCAAGCAGAGGGCCTAGCAGCGGCAGTGTCGGCGTCAGCGATGACATAGCTCGGAAGACGCTATCGCTTGTACGGCGGCTGGTACCCGTTGCGCTCGGAGGCGTACTTCGCGAAAAACGATCGCAAGGCTGACAGCACTTCGGCGGCGCGCTTCGGATCGTGGATCACCAAATCGACACGCTCTTCGGGATCGTGCGCCAGGTCGTAAGCCTCGATTGTTTTGTGGCGGCGATCTTCGATCGCCTTGAGACCGTTCTGCAGAACTAGGGCCCGCCTTTGTCGACCCTCAGCTGCGATTGGGCGCGCACGGGGAGGCTGGGGTTGCCCGAGCAGTGCAGGAAGCAGGTTTTCTCCGATCATCGAGGCAGGCACCGCTCGACCGTAAAGCGCAAGGAGGGTTGGCGCGATGTCGATCAGGCTTACCCACTGGTCATGTCGCTTGGCCACGATGCCAGGCCCGTAGAAGATCAACGGAACGTGGATCAGCTCCTGGTACAACGTTTTGCTGTGGAAGGTCGTGCCGTGCTCGCCAAAAGCTTCTCCGTGGTCCGCAAGGACCACGATGTAACCACGACTCGGGAAGGTCCTGCGCATGACATAGATCAGGGTCCCGAGTTGGCGGTCGAGAGCGAGCAACTCGGAGAGATACCGCTGCTCGGGCGCCCCCTCTTTGAGCGGGCCCAGGTTGTATGGTCTGTGAGGGTCCATGAAGTGGGCGAAGAAGAGCGCTCCGCCGCTGCGGTATGCGCGAAGCTCTTTAAGTAGTGGCCGCATCAGCTTGCGAGCCGGCGCGTGGTCTTTGCTCACCAAGTTCTCTTCTTCGAAGCCGCGGGCGATACCAAAGTTGCCCCGAAGGAAGCCTGGGGAAAGAAAGCTCACCGTCCGAACGCCGGACTGACCGAGTAGCTCCGCAAGCCGTGGGCTCGAGTCTGCCGCTGCGTAGAGGCGACGCTCTTTGCCCGAGCCGTGGTACGCCCAGTGAAGCTGGGAGAAGTAGCGCCCGCTGAATACGGACGTGTAAGTGATCGAGGTCTGCGACCCCGGCGCAAGTGCGCGAGGAAAGTACGCGCCGCTATCGCGAAGCCGGCTGAGGTTGCGGAGCTCTGTGTCGTATCGTCCCTCGCTGAGTAGGTCCCCGCGCATGGCGTCGATGCCCACGATCAACACCACCGGGTCTTTGACCAGAGGCTGCGCCTCGGGGACAGGGAGCGGGTCGATGAAGTCCACGTGGTGATCGGCGCCGGGAATCGTGGGCACTCGCCAAATGGTTTGCGCAAGAGCGAAGCTCGCAATACTGCCCTGCGTTCGAAAGAGCTCCCTGCGAACTTCGGTTGGTGGTGACACGAGCACGGCGGCGGCCGCCAATCCCACGGCGATGACGAGCGCCACCGCGCGTGGCTTCGCCTGCTCGAGACCCTCCGGCCACAATGGCAAGAGACACGCGCCCAGCAACATCGCGGCCGGCCAGAGAATGGCCGTGTGAATGTCTTCGTACTCATCTCGTAGTACCGCATGCCCTATTACGATCGCAATGATCGCCGCCCCTGCGACGAACGGCCGGCCAAAGCGAAGGCGAAAGAGCGCCTTCGTGATCCAGTGGCTTGCTGGGATGGAAAGACCGATCAGCAAGAGAAAGACCGCATGAAGCACGCTGACCGCAGGACCGGGCACCTCGAACCCCAAGGTCGTGCCGATCACGATCGCCCGTCGGGTCATGGTTTGGTCGAGCAGCGGCCACAAGAGGCCGCAGGTGATTGCGGTGTAGAGTGCCCAACCCAGGGGTCGCAACCTCGTGGGCGCATGGCTGAAGGCCGCGGCGGTCAGCGCTCCAGTCGCAGCCAAACCAGTGACGTGCAGCGCGTCGAAAAAGTGATGTTGCAGTCGCAGCCAGGCGCCGCTTTCGGGCAACGGCAGAACGACTACGATCGCGAAAGCGTTGGATGCCGCCAGAACCAGCCCAGCTCCTGCCCAAGTCCTCGCAACTTCGCCCGTGGTAGGAGCTGTCACCGGACCTTACTATCAGACTTCAGAGACTGTAGCAGCGCCAGCGACTCAGCCGTTCGCGCCTTGGATCAGCTGCTGGGCTGCGGCCCTTGCTTGCTCTGTCACTTGAACCCCGCCCAGCATGCGTGCGATCTCCTCCAGCCGCTCGGTGTCCGAGAGCAATCGGATGTCGCTCTTCGTCCTTTCGCCGACTACCTCTTTGTGCACTCGATAGTGGGCGTCGGCGTAGGCGGAGATCTGCGGCAGATGAGTGATGCATAGGACCTGGCTGTATTGGGCCACTTCGTGGATCTTGCGCCCGATGACTTCGGCGACGGCGCCGCCGATCCCGGCGTCGACCTCGTCGAATACGTACAAGCTCGCGGGTCCGAGACCGGCGAGCACTCGTTTGATGGCCAGCATCGATCGGGATAGCTCGCCGCCGCTTGCAATCTTGCGGAGCGGCTTGGCTTCTTCACCCCGGTTCGGAGCGATCAGCAGCTCGGCATGGTCGATCCCCGTCGGCGAAAGGCGCGCCCCGTCGACTTGCAGTTCTCGTGGACCGCCTTCGAGGGCGGCAAGCTCGACCGTCACCTTCGCTTCTCCCATGCCGAGCGACGAGAGCTCCTCGCTAATCGCTTTGCTCAGCCGTTTCGCTGCAGTCTGCCGCTTTTTCCGAAGTGAGAGGGCGACCGTGGCAGCTCGCTTCAACGCTTCGTCGTACTCCCGTTGGCAGTGGTCGACGCGCTCTTCGTGGCGCTCGAGTGAATCGAGCTCCTTCTTGGCTTGCTCGCCGTGGGCGAGGACCTCGGCTGCGCTTCCACCATGCTTCCGCTTGACGCGCTGTAGCTGGTCGATCTGCTCTTCCAGCTGGGCCAAGCGACGGGGGTCGAAGGGGAGGTCGCGCGCGTACCGGCCGAGCTCGGACGCCGCGTCCTCCAGCTGCACCAACGCTTCCTTGATCTGGTCGGCCACCGGACCGAGGCCTGGATCGAACTGCGAGGCTTGTTCCACCGATGTCGCAATGCGGGAGAGCGACCCACACAGAGCGTCGTCCGCCGCGTAGAGCTGCGCTTCCGCCTCACCGGCAGTGCTCCCGAGGTTCTCCGCGTGTCGCAGGCGCTCCCGTTCCATGAAGAGCACCTCCTCGTTGCCGAGCACGTCGGCAAGCGCGTCGATCTCGGCCACTTGAAAGCGAAGCAAGTCCTCTCTATCGGCGCGACCGCGTTCTTCGGAGATGACTTCTTCGAGCCGGCCGGCTGCCTCGATCAACGCAGCGTGGGCCTCGCCGACCCCTTCGACCAGTGACTCGTGATCGGCGAATGCGTCGAGATACGCGAGATGATGTCGCGCGTCCGCGAGCGAATGAAACTCGTGCTGCGAGGAGATGTCGGCGAGGCCTTTCGTGACCTCCCGGAGCTGGCCGAGGGTTGTGAGGCGTCCATTGATGTACGCACGCGTGCGGCCTGCGGCGGTCACCACCCGCCGAACGACCAACTCGCCATCGGTCTCTAGTCCCTGTTCCCGGAGCGTATTGAGGGCGTCGATGTCATCGGTGAGATCGAAGAGAGCCTCCACCTCGGCCGCGTCCGCGTCGGTCCTGACGACTTCGAGACGTCCCCGGGCCCCGAGCACCAGCTGCAGGGCATCGACCAGGATCGATTTTCCGGCGCCCGTCTCGCCTGTGACGATATTGAGCCCTCCGCCGAGGTCAACCTCGAGCTCCTCGATGATGGCGAAGTTCCGGACGCGCAGGCACGTCAGCACGCGCAGGCCTCTAGCACAGGCGTTGCGTGGGCGCCGCACAAGCGCTAGCAATCGTGGCGAATGGCTTCGTCATCCGAAATTCGCGAATCGTTTCTGCGTTTCTTCGAGGGCCGCGAGCACGAAAGGGTTGGCTCCGGCCCGCTGGTGCCGCCGAAGGATCCGACGCTGATGTTCGCCAACGCGGGGATGGTGCAGTTCAAGGACGTGTTTACCGGCAAGGAGGAGCGCCCGTACAGCCGTGCGACATCGTCACAGAAGTGCATTCGCATCAGCGGAAAGCACAACGATCTCGAAAACGTCGGTGTTACGGCGAGGCATCACACGTTCTTCGAGATGCTCGGCAACTTCTCGTTTGGTGACTACTTCAAGCGCGAGGCCATTCAGTACGCTTGGGACTACTTCACCAACACGCTGGCGTTCGAGCCGGAACGCATGCTGGTCACGGTCTTCGGCGGTGAGGAAGGCCTTGCGCCGGCCGACGATGAGGCAGCCAAGATCTGGGCCGATGTCACGGGCTTCTCGAAGGACCGCATCATTCGTTGCGGCGCCAAAGACAACTTCTGGCAGATGGGTGACACCGGTCCGTGCGGACCTTGCTCCGAAATTCACTACTGCCTCGGTCTCGATGAGATCGATCCGCGGACCTTTGACGAGGAGCCGGCTCCCGATGGCCGAGGATGGTTCGAGCTCTGGAACCTCGTGTTCATGCAGTTCGAACGACACGAAGACGGCAAGATGATCTCGCTTCCTGCACCGTCGATCGACACGGGCGCCGGCCTCGAGCGCATTGCCGTCGTTTCACAGGACGTCCTGAGCAACTACGACACCGATCTGTTCCGCCCCCTCGTCGATCTGGCGGCGGAAATCTCCGGAAAACGCTATGGGTCGAGCCAATCGGACGACGATGTCAGCATGCGCGTCATCGCCGATCATGCCCGCACCACCGCCTTTCTGATTTCCGAAGGTGTTTTCCCCGACAAGGACGGCCGCGCCTATGTCCTTCGACGCGTCATGCGGCGCGCGATTCGGCATGGTCATCGTTTGGGGATCGGCGAGCCCTTCCTGCACCATTGTGCGCTTCGCGTCGTCGACAATATGAGCGCGGCCTATCCACAGCTTGCCGAGCGTCGCGAGCTCATCGAAGACATCACTCTACAGGAAGAGCAACGGTTCCGCCGCACGCTCGACAGGGGCCTCCAACTCATCGACGACAACGATGAATGGACGGAGAAAGGCGGCGCGCGCTCCCTGCCCGGCGAAGTGGCCTTCCGGCTTTACGACACCTACGGCTTCCCAGTTGATCTTCAGGAAATCATCGGTCAGGAACAAGGCTTCGAGGTTGATCGCGACGGCTTCGCCGAAGAGCTCGAAAGGGCTCGGGCACGAAGTCAGGGCTCCAAGGTCGGGAGCAGTGCGGTGGCCCGCGTGTATCAGACCGTCGCGGCGCAAGTCGGCACGGTCGAGTTTCTCGGCTACGACACCGAGAGCGAACGGAGTGAAGTGATCGCCATCATCTCCGATGGGGGTGCCGTTACCAAGCTCGAGGCCGGTCAGGTCGGCGAGATCATCACACGCGGCACGCCGTTCTATCCCGAGCAGGGAGGCCAGGTCGGCGATCGAGGCTCGATCGAGATCGATGACTCGCTCTTCGAGGTTGAGGACACCCAAAAGCCGGTCGACGGTCTCATCATCCATCACGGTAGGGTCGCGGCGGGCTCGTTCATGCCAAAGCTCGAAGTCGACCTACGGGTCGATCACGGGGCTCGGAGCGCGACGCGCCGTAACCACAGTGCAACTCACTTGCTCCACTGGGCGCTTCGCCAAGTGGTCGGCCCGACAGCTACGCAAAAGGGCTCGCTCGTCGGCCCCGACCGACTCCGCTTCGACTACAGCGGAACCCGGCCTTTGGAGCCCTCGGAGATCGCGGCGATCGAAGACCTAGTGAACGGTGAAGTCCTCGAAAACACCGAGATCACTACCGAAGTACTGCCGATGGATGAGGCCAAAGCGCGCGGCGCGATCGGCATCTTCGAGGAGAAGTATGGGGACGTGGTCCGAATGTTGTGCATAGGTCCGTCGCTGGAGCTTTGCGGTGGAACGCATGCCGCCCGTACCGGGGACATCGGGCTCTTCAAAGTTCTCTCCGAAAGCGGCCTAGCGGCAGGCGTCCGACGGCTCGAAGCGACGACGGGGCTCAACGCGCTTGCTCACCTCCGTGAGGTCGAGTCGGAGCTCGCGGGTGCGGCCTTGCTTCTCAAAACGCCGGCACAACAGCTCCGCGACCGCGTTGGGCGGCTCATCGAGCAACAGAAAGAAGCTCAGCGTGAGATCGATCGCCTCAACCGTTCGATCATGTCGGGAGGGAGCGGTGATCTTTCGGCTGCAGCGCGAAAAATCGAGGGCGCCAGCGTTCTCGGAGCGATTGTTGAAATCGGGAATGCCGGGACGCTTCGCGAGATGGCCGACCAGTTGCGCGACAAGCTCGCGCCCGCAGTCGTTCTGTTGGGCGCGCCCAGCAAGGACGGCAAGAAGGCTCTGCTCGTGTGCAGCGTATCGAAGGGGCTCACCAATCGCTTCCGCGCGGGAGACATCGTGAAAGCCGCTGCCGCGGTCGTGGGAGGTAACGGGGGAGGGCGCCCAGACTTTGCGCAGGCGGGTGGTCCCGACCCGAGTCGCCTCAACGAGGCGGTGATGAAGGTCTACGAGCTCGTGGGAGCTGTCTAGATGTCGGCCAGGGCCCAGGTCGTCGGCACAAGCATCGATTCGTATTTGAACCTTCGGCGATCGAAGTATTCGCTGCATACCTTGGGTCGGTTGCTGCGCGGGGGGAAGCGTCGCGTCGCTTTCTACTATCGGGCAGACGATCCCTACAGTCACTTGCTGGCCCAGGTCATGCCTCGGCTTGCAAGCATCTATCGGCTAGAGGTCGACGTCATTCCGGTCGCCGAAGCGAGCATTGCGGCGCACCCTGCTCCCGACATGTTAGCGCATCACGCGATGCGCGATGCTGCTCTCCTCGCCGAAAGCTATGGCCTGAGCTTTGCTCCTCGCACCGAGCTTCCCCCTGCAGACCGCATTCGGCGTGCGCACGCGGTGCTCCTGCGAGACAGGCCGAGCGCTGAACAGTTGGAGGTGGCGCAACGGGTCGGAGAGGCGGTCTGGACCGACGATGGAAACGCTCTCGCGAGCCTGGTCGAACGGTATGGTGTGGTGCCCGGCGAGTCGGTTCGGCCGCTCCTCGGGCGTAACTATGAACGACTCGAGCGAGCGGGGCACTACCAGTCGGGCATGCTGCACTACGGCGGAGAGTGGTACTGGGGCCTCGATCGACTTCCCTACCTGGAGGGCCGCCTACAAAGCGAAGGACTTGACGGAGATACCAAGCTCGCCGCGGGGCGAGCACCCAGCCTCACCGCGATGCTCGGCGCTACCCATGGGAGACCTCGTCTTGAGGTGTTCATTTCGTTCCGCAGTCCTTACTCCTATCTGTCACTCCCCCAGCTTCGGGACATGCGTGACCAGGGGTTGATCGATCTCGAGCTCCGGCCGGTGCTGCCGATGGTCATGCGCGGGCTACAGGTGCCTCGCGCCAAGCGGCTCTATATCGTCCACGATGCGAAGCGCGAAGCCGATCGCCTTGGGATTCCTTTCGGCCGGGTGTGCGATCCGCTTGGCAAAGGGATCGGATACTGCTTTGCCGTTTTCTATCACTGTGCGGTTCCCAAAGGGCTCGGTCTTGAGTTCGCGCTTTCGGCTCTTCAAGGCAGTTGGTCGGAGGCCAGGGACATCGCGTCGATCCCGGATCTCCTTTTTCTCGCCGGGCGCGTTGGCATTGGCGAGGCGGAGGTCAGGGAAGCCCTCGCCGACGACAGCTGGAAGGAGAAGACCACCACCAACCGAGAAATCCTCACGAATCTCGGTCTATGGGGGGTTCCGTCGGTCCAGATCGGTTCTTATTCCACGTGGGGCCAGGACCGCCTGCCCCTAATCCGTGCGGCCCTCGCAGGCTCCTAGCCGACATGTAGGCCTCTTTCTCCGTGAAAGACTTTACGAGCCGTCGATTTCCTGTGACATTTATTACGTGGCCGTCTCCGAAGAGAAGCTCTCTGAGCTCGACGAAGCCCTTGCCGAGCTAGGCAAGGACGAGGAAGAAGTCTCTTCGGTCCTCCGCCGTTTTGAAGGGGGCCAGCCGGCGGACTTGGCTGCGGTCGACCGCGATCTAGACGCCCTCGGGGACGGCGCCAACATCGCCCTGCCGAAGAATTCCGAAATCGCGCAGGACGAGTGGGAGAGCGAGAATACCGAAATCGAAATCATCGACTCTGCCGACGACTTCGTGTTGTTGGTGGACGAAGACGATCTCGAGGAACTCGAAAGGGCCGCGGACGACGTTCCGCGGGTCACCGTGCCGCCCCCGCTCCCCGGCCAAAGGAGAGCCCAGAACGAAGAAGACGAGGACGACGAAGAAGACGAGGGCTTCTTCAAGAAGCTCTTCGGGTCGCGTCGAACCAGCAACCGTCCGTGAGGATCTCTGAGATTGGTCGCCCACACTAGCGCCTAGAAGTAGAACGTCCCGCCGACCGTCATGAGCGCGCCTCCCGACGTGTCTGAGGAGCGGGCCCCGTCGCTGAACTCGGGCCGCGGGTCCCCATCGATCCGGTGTCGCAGTACACCTCTGACGTCTGCATTGAGCGCGAATGCGGGAGCAAGTCGAAACTCGAGCCCTAGCCCCGCTTGGCCGCCCACGTGTGTCATGTTGCGAATCTCGTTGAAGGATTCCTTTTTGCCGAAGGACAGCCCGGCACCGAGCAGCACGTAGAGCTGCACCTTGCTCTTCGGATTGACGAAGAACAGCATGTTGGCCGTGACGGGAACTTCGGTGCGGTAGTCCCCTTGGTAGTCACTTCCCGCGAAGTAGCCGGCCCCGAGATCGATTCCGAAGTGAGAGGCGGGTCGAAACCGAATGGCGCCGTTGAATCCGCCCATCCTGACGCTCGGCCCGAACGTGCCTCCGACATCGAAGTGGAGACCGACCTTTCGCTCGCGGTCCTTGGGCGGTGGCTCTTTCTGCCGTACGACGACCACGGTGGGAGGCCTGGTCTTGATGACGATCTGCGACGATGAATCGGTCGGTCCGGAAACGATGACCTCCGCCCGGGCCGCCGTGGCAACGGTCAGGATGGTGGCGAACGAGAACACGAGTTGAAGGACGAGTCGGTGCATGGCTACCTCTTTTTCTTCCGACGAGGCACCGCCGACAAACATTCACTCGGGACTGAAAGGGCGTTATTGCAGGGAGCGGCGGTCTTCGAGTGCGCGGCCGAGGGTCACCTGATCGGTGAACTCGAGCTCACCCCCGTGGGGGACTCCTGCGGCGATTCTCGAGACACGAACGGGGGACGCCGCGAAGGTGTTCCCCACGTATAGAGCTGTGGCTTCGCCCTCCACGTTGAGTGGTGTGGCGACGATGATCTCCTTCACGTCGTCTTCCCGGATGCGTCGCTCGAGCGCGTCGAGTGGGAGCTGGTCGGGCCCAATGCCGTCGAGCGGCGCCAGCAAACCATGCAGCACGTGATAACGCCCACGAAAGCTGCCGAGCGCCTCGAGCGCGATTAGATCGGGTACCTTTGCGACGACACAGATAGTCGTGGGGTCTCGTCTCGGGTCCTCGCATATCTTGCACTGCGATCCGGCGCCGTAGTTCCCACAAACCTCACATCGGCTGACTTTGTCGTGGATCGTGCTCAGCGCCTCGCCCAACGCTTGTGCGTATTGTGCGTCGCCCTCGAGAACATGAAAGGCGAGTCGGGCGGCGGTTCGTTCGCCGACGCCTGGCAGCCTCGAAAGGAGCGAGATCAAGGTGGCGATGGGATCGTTTGCCATTCAGTCTGCTTCGATCTGCACATCCAGCTTTCCAGCTGAGTCGGGAAATACGTCCATCGCGTCTCGTACACGTGGGTGATTGAGCGCTTCTCTGCGTTTGGCATCGACCTCGGCTTCTTTTCGTTGGGCAGCGACTGCCGCTACGGTCTTGGGCGCGCCTTCGTTCGGAGCGTCGAATCGTATCTCGATTTCCGGTCGCCCGCCGAGATGCTCCTCGGCTACCCGTTTGATCGCATCGATCGAGTCGGGGGACTCAGCCTGGCGCCCATAGAAGGAGCCGTCTTGGAAGGACAGGACGATGCGATCTGGGCCTACGGCCTTCGGCACCCCATGTTCGAGCACTGCTGCAAGCGCGGGTTGCTGCCTTTGCAAGTTCCCTACCAGGTCTTCCCACTCTTGAAGCGCGGCTCGACGAATCGGGGTGAGCACTTCGCCGCTGCTCGTTTGAAACCCGCCTGAGTGTCGAGTGGCCGGTTTGATCGGTTGGTCCGGGTCGGGCGCCGTCGTTTCGGGTTCAGGCTCCGTGCCTGGCTTGGGGGCGGCGGCTTTGATCGGAGGTTCCTTCCGCGCTTTGGGCGCGGGCTTTCGCTGCTGCGGCTTCCGTGCGCCCTCGCCTCCATGGCCGGACTGGCCCTGAAGCACGTCAAGTCGCGCCAAGAGCTCGGTGACGGATTGCAATGGTGGCCTGGTGGCGACGCGAACCAAGCCCATCTCGAGCATGAGCTTGGGGTCCGGGCTTTGCGCCATCTCATCCATCACGGTGGAAGTCGCGCGAAACACACGTTGCAGCTCTAGGATATCGACGTCCTCGATCAGCGCCCGCGCGGCGTCCCGTTCTTCCGGAACCCACTCTGCAGGATCGCCCGCGTCGAGCTTCAGGACGACGAGGTCGCGGACGAGTTGCAGCAGCTGCCGTGCGAAATGCTGCATATCGACGCTTTGGTCCGCCAGACCGTTTACGGCGGCGACCACGGCGGCTCCATCACCCTCGAGAATTGCCTGCGCCACGCCGTAGAGAGCTTCGCGGGCTGCGATTCCGAGGCTGGTCGCGACCGTGTCCGCGGTGATGCGGTCGTCGGAGACGGCTACCAACTGGTCGAGAAGGGTGAGCGCGTCTCGCATCGAGCCCGCAGCCTCTCGCGCGACGGCCGAGATCGCTTCATCGTCTGCCGTTAGGTTTTCCTCGGCGAGGATCTCTCTCATCCGGGCTGCAATCAGACGATGGGGAATCAAACGGAAATCGTACTGCTGACATCGCGATCGAATCGTGATCGGCACTTTGTGGCTCTCGGTCGTCGCGAAGATGAACTTCACGTGGTCCGGCGGCTCTTCGAGCGTTTTCAAGAAAGCGTTGAAGGCGCCAGTCGACAGCATGTGCACCTCGTCGACGATCACGATTTTCGAGCGATCCCGTTGAGGCCGGTACGGAAGCGACTCTTGCAGGCGCCTTACGTCTTCGACGCTGTTGTTCGAAGCGCCGTCGATCTCTTGCACGTCGACGTCAATACCCGCGGTGATGTCGCGGCACGGGTCACACACGTTGCAAGGAGTTGGCGTGGGACCTTTCTCGCAGTTGAGCGCCTTGGCGAGGAGGCGGGCGGTGGTGGTTTTGCCGACCCCTCGCACGCCCGTGAAGAGAAACGCGTGTGCGACGCGATCCGACCGGATGGCGTTCTCGAGCGTGCGCGCGACATGCTCCTGACCCACCAGGTCGTCGAAGGTTTGGGGGCGATACTTTCTTGCAAAGACGGTGTACGCCATCGAGCAAGTGAGCCTATCACGGGGAGGGAGGGGGTGCAGCCGAGTTCAGGGTTGTTGGTCTTCCCCGTTGTCGGCTTCTTCTGGTTCATCGCCTTCGTCGTCGTTCCCTGTGTCGTCGTCGTCGTCCGTGTCTTCGTCAAGGGCTTGGGCCTCACGCATCATTTCTTCCATGGTGGG
Source organism: uncultured Coxiellaceae bacterium (assembly GCA_964194675.1). Taxonomy (GTDB): domain Bacteria; phylum Myxococcota_A; class Polyangia; order Polyangiales; family Houyiibacteriaceae; genus SG8-38. The sequence continues at coordinate 22,988 of CAXMND010000094.1, forward strand.
CATGCCCGATTTGACCGCTCCCTCTTCGCCCTCGGCGTCGATCTCTTCGCTTCCGGTGCCCATAATCGCGTTCCCGAGGCCGATCGAGACCTGGGGGTACCACGTGATGATCGCGAGTCCGATCAGCATTAGGCCCACGAAGGGGAGGACTGAGCGAATGATGTGCCCGACGCCCTTCTCCCAAAGGGCGCTCGCCACGAAGAGGTTGAGCCCCACTGGAGGGGTCAGGTACCCGATCTCGAGGTTGACGATGAAGATGATGCCGAAGTGGATCGGGTCGACCCCCATCGAAGCTGCAATCGGAGCTAGCAATGGCACGAAAACGAACATCGCACTCAAGATGTCCATCATCATGCCCACTGCGAGGAGCATGGCGTTCAGCAGGAGCAAGAACTGCCATTGAGCGAGGTCCTTCGACTGAATCCACTCGACCATCTGAGCGGGGATTTCTTCCTTCTCGAGGAACTCGCCAAGGGCGAGTGCCATGACCAAAATGACGAGGAAGGAGCCAAGGAAAACACCCACCTCGCCGAAGATGCTGGGTACGTCTTTGATCTTGAGGGCTCGGTGCAGCCAGACTTCGGCGATGATGGCGTACACGACGCTGACCGCTGAAGCTTCGACCGCGTTGAAGATACCGCCGTAGATGCCGCCGAGGATCAGCACTGGGAACATCAGCGCCCAAAAGCCATCTCGGGTCGCTGTCATCAAACGTCTGAGCTTGAAAGGTGAGGTGGGAATTTTGTCGACCAAGCCTTGATAGAACGAGTAGCCGATCAGGATCGAGCCCATCACGAGGCCGGGCCCGAAGCCCGAAGCGAAAAGGAGCTCGACTTCGATGACCGCGCTCTGGTTGACGATTGGGTACACGATCATCGGGATCGACGGTGGGATCAGGATCCCGAGCGAGCCCGCGGAAGTGAGCAGACCGTGGGAGAAGCGCTCTCGGTAGCCCTCGGCGATCAGAGCTGGACCCATCATCGAGCCGATCGCGACGACGGTAGCCGGGCTAGAACCGCTGATCGCCGCGAACAACATGCATGCGACGACCGCGCTCATCGCCATGCCACCCGGAACCCATCCGATGAAGGCCTGCGCAAAGTCGACCAGGCGTTGACTGATCTGGCCCTTGCTCATGATCGCGCCGCTCATGATGAAGAACGGGATCGCGAGGAGGGTCGGGCTGTCGGCGAGGCTTCGTATGCCTTCGATGACGATGGTGAACTGCACCGGGTCGCGGAAGCCACTCCAGAGAAAGAGGCTTCCGAGGGTTGCCACCCCGATGAGCACGAAGAGCGGCGAGCCGAGCACCGCTGCAGCCAGGATCGCTGCGGCAAGAAGCCCGCCTTTCCCCAAGAAGGGCAGGAAGACGATGATCCCCACGAAGACGAGGAATGGAAGCTTGCGGTTTGCGGCGTCGGTCATCCCTCGGCCCCCTGCTCCCTGGCCTGAGTCGCCGCGACCATGGCTTCATCTACCGGGGCTTGGCCGTATGAGCCGCCCAACACGATGCTGACCGCTGCCCCGATGTAGCGAAGCGTAGTCATGGCGAACGCCGCGGGGACCGCGATGGTTGCGACCCAGTCCGGGATGTTGGTCTGCTCGAAACGACCCTCGAGGGTGATCGCTTCCGCAGCGTAAATGTAACCGAGGAGTGCAATAAAAAAGGCAAATGCCGCGGTCGTCAGGAAACCGATCGCGTCCGACCAGCGCGACAGGCGGGCAGGTACGATCCGTTTGAGTGCGCCCATGTGAATGTGCTTCCCCTCGTGCGCACACACGCTGGCGCCTATGAAGCCGACCCAAAGGAGCATGATCAACGCGATCTCTTTCGACCAGCTATAGCCGTCGGGGAAGTAGTCCATCGCGATCATGACGAACACCGCGGTAACGATGACGAACGCGAAGATCTTTCGTGGCCACTGAGGATCGCGGCTCTGGACCAACTTGTAGAGCCACGCGGCCGAAGCGAGGCCGTACAGTAGCATGTAGAACCACCGAGACTCGACGTCGGGCCGGAGCATGATCCACCCGAGCAAGCCGAGCGCCGCCGCCGCAAGAATGGTGTAGATCACAGGCTTGCTCTTGGACTGCTGGCCCGGCGCAGCGGTCTTGTACTCGGCGGTCCAGAACGCGAAGTAAAGCAACCCAACGCCGATCGCCGCGCTGATGATCGGCCCGGCTACCGTGAGTTGTTCGCGCGCCTCTGGGCTCTCGACGTTGAAGATGCGTGCGGCAAGGTCTGCGACCTTGCTGTCGGGTGCGGCGAGGCGCCGATACATGACGTCGAGAAACACCATGGCGCAGGAAACCCCGAGGAACGTCCAGAGGATTCCCATCTCGATGGCGAAGACCCAGTCGTCGACTCGCCTCAGTACGCCAAATGGACCCTGATAGGGGTCTCGATCGCCCGGTTCCGCCATGGGGCCCGACGGTACGGGCGATCGCGCTGACGATCAAGACTTGATGCGGTACGGTTGCTAACGGCGCATGCGTACAGTCATCCATTTCGATATGGACGCCTTTTTCGCGTCCGTCGAGCAACTCGACGACCCAGAGCTCCGGGGAAAACCGGTGTTAGTCGGGGCACGTTCGAGGCGCGGCGTGGTCACCGCAGCTTCTTATGAGGCGAGGCCCATGGGGGTTCGGTCTGCGATGTCGATGGTTGAGGCGCTTCGCCGCTGCCCCCAGGCGATCGTCGTTCCTCCGCGCCGATCGCGCTACTTGGAGCTAAGCCGTCAGGTGTTCGAAGTCTTTCGCAGGTACACCCCTTTGGTTGAGGGTCTCTCGATCGACGAGGCGTTTCTAGACGTTTCCGGAAGTAGGGCCCTGTTCGGAGATGGCGAAAGCATCGCGCGGCGCATCAAGCACGACATCAATGAAGGCCTCGGTTTGACCGGGTCGGCAGGGGTGGCCCCGAACAAGTTCGTCGCCAAGATCGCGAGTGACCTCGACAAACCCGATGGGCTCACCTTGGTTCCCGACGAAGAAGCAGCCGAGTTTTTGGCCCCCCTGCCGCTCGAGCGGATGTGGCGTGTGGGGCCCAAGGCTCGCGTGAGGCTTCGCGCGGCCGGCCTCCAAACGATCGGCGACTTGGCGCGAACGGATACCAGTACGCTCCAACAGCTACTCGGCAGCTGGGGACCGGTCGCTCGCGATCTCGCGCGAGGCATCGACGACCGTCCCGTCGTCGTCGGCGCACCGCCCAAGAGTCTCGGCAGTGAAGAGACGTTCGAGCACGATCTCAGCACGCGGGATGCTCTGCTCAAACCGATCTTGCGCCAGTCGATGCGCGTGGCCGATCGTCTCGTCGACCGAGGGCTATGGGCCCGAGTGGTCACGTTGAAGATCAAATATGGCGACCATCGCATTCGGTCTCGCCAGGTGCGACTCCCCCGAGCGGTCTCCGACACCGACGCGATCTTCGAGGCGGCCGGGGAGTTGCTCGGGCGCTTCGACGATCTGGGCTACGGTGTGCGCCTGACTGGTGTCTCGGTTTCCAATATGACCAAGGTGCCGGACGCCGAGCTCTTTCCGGATGTCGATCGCGAGCGCCGCGAGCGTCTTGCGGCCACCACCCAAGCGCTGCGAGAACGATTTGGGGTGGCCAGACTCACACGCGCGTCATTGATTCCGAACCCGAGCGGTAGGCGCGATTCGCAGGCCTAGAAAACACGTCTAACAGCGAGCGTTGAATCTCGATCGCGTGCCGCGTTGACACACCGGTGTTGGCCCCTTAAGGTCAGGCTGTTGCGTAAGCCGGACGCAATACTGCAGGAGCCTCCACTCATGAAGGGGATGAACGCGCGTCATACCAAGTTCATCTTCGTCACAGGGGGTGTTGTCAGCTCCATCGGAAAAGGCCTCGCGGCCGCCTCGATGGGAGCTCTGCTTGAGGCGCGTGGTTTACGCGTCACCAACATCAAGCTGGACCCTTACATCAACGTCGACCCCGGCACGATGTCGCCTTTCCAGCATGGCGAAGTCTTCGTGACCGATGACGGTGCCGAAACCGACCTGGACCTCGGTCACTACGAGCGCTTCACCAAGGCGACGATGACCAAGGCGAACAACTTCACGACGGGGCGGATCTACGACTCGGTAATCGCGAAAGAGCGTCGCGGCGAGTATCTGGGCGCCACGATTCAGGTGATTCCTCACATCACCGACGAGATCAAAGCCAGGGTCAAAGAGGCTAGCCGCGATGTCGACGTGGCGATCGTCGAGATCGGTGGCACCGTGGGCGATATCGAGTCGCTGCCCTTTCTCGAAGCCGTTCGTCAGTTGCGGGTCGAGCTGGGCCCTCAAAACAGTGTTTCGGTGCACGTGACCCTCGTGCCCTACATTGCCGCGGCGGGCGAGCTCAAGACCAAGCCCACGCAGCACTCGGTGAAAGAACTCCTCGGCCTCGGGATCCAGCCCGAACTGCTCCTGTGCCGGGTCGATCGGGAGCTGCCGCGGCCGCTACGCGAGAAGATCGCCCACTTCTGCAACGTGCCGGTCGATGCAGTCATCGCGGCCCCCGATGTTCGTGTCATTTACGAGCTGCCCTTGACCCTCCACGCGCAGGGCCTCGACCGCTTGCTGTCCGATCGACTCAACATCTGGGCGCGGGACCCTGACCTTTCGGTTTGGCGCCGGACTGTGGATCGCTACCTTGCCCCCGGCAGCGGGCACGTCTCGATCGCGCTCGTCGGCAAGTACGTCCATCTTCCAGATTCGTACAAGTCTCTTCACGAGGCACTAGTGCATGCCGCGCTCGAGTGTGATGTGAAGCTCGAGCTCGACTACGTCGATAGTGAGGAGCTCGAGCAGGGCAACCTGCAAGTCTTGTTGGGGCATCATGATGCGATCCTGGTGCCCGGTGGTTTCGGAGATCGTGGCGCCGAAGGGAAGGTCCGTGCCATCCAGTATGCACGCGAGAACAACATCCCGTTCTTTGGGATCTGCCTCGGGATGCAGATGGTCGTCGTAGACTACGCGCGAAACGTGTGTGGCCTGAGCGGTGCCAACAGTGCCGAGTTCGATCGCGACGCAGATCACCTCGTCGTCGACATCATGCCGGATCAGCTCAGCGTCGAAGACAAGGGTGCGACGATGCGCCTCGGCGCATATCCATGCACGATCAAGCCCGACTCACTTGCGGCGAAGGTCTATGGCTCGACGCAGATCAGCGAACGCCACCGTCATCGGTACGAGGTGAACAACACGTATCGTGAAGATCTCGAGCGCGCTGGCTTGCTGCTTTCGGGTGTGTCCCCGGACGACCGTCTCGTCGAGATGGTCGAGCTGCCCGGCCACCCACACTTCATCGGGTGCCAGTTCCACCCTGAGTTCAAGAGCAAGCCCCACCAACCGCACCCGCTGTTTACGAGCTTCGTGCGAGCCGCCATCGAGCATCATGCCAGACGTGAGCGGCCTGTGAGCGGGGCCACTGAGGCCCATATTAACTGAGCCTCTCCCGGGTTCCGGGGGGGTCCGGCGGGTAGATGGACTGGCCAGGCGCTCAGGTTTAGGATCACCCGGTGACCAGCCCGAGCAGTACTCCCGGCCGAAAGTGGCTGACGATACCGACCCGAATCGTCGTCGGGTACATCGTGGTCATCGTCGCATTTGGCGTCGTGGGAGGCCTGAGCTTCTTCCAACACCATCGGACTTCGCAAACGCTTGGGCTCCTCCAAGATGGGTACATTCCCCTGGCCCTCACCCTGGGGCAGGCCAAGGCCACACAGAGCGTCTACGCCAACCTCATCGAGCGTGCGCTTGAATCCGAACGCAGTGGGCCCACGAGAGCATGGCTCCGGGCGGCGCTTCGGATCCGGCCATCGACCCTTCGCCGTGCCTACGAGGGGGTCGAGCACGCCGAGGCCCTTGCTGTAGAGCTCGGGACGCTTGCGCCGCTTCGCGCGGTCCGTCGGGAGCTCAACGCGATCGGCGCCGCCTACGAAGAGATCGACGGAGAGTACAAGCAGCTCTTCAACCTGGTCGTAGACGACCCCGAGGCCGTGGAGGCGCTCCTGACCAGGCTTCGAAGCACCGAACAACGGATCGAGCGCAACTATGACCGTGCGTCGCAAAGCGTTCAGCAGCGGATCTCGAGAACTAGCGCGCTCGCGGCCGAGCAAGAGAAGCAAGCCACGTTTCTCTTGGGTATTTTTGGGCTTCTGGCGTTGGTTGTTGGCATTGCCGTCACGTTTCTTTCGCAGCGACTTCTTCGTCCGATACCATTGCTGCACGAACGTGTCGCCGCCGTGGCGCGGGGGGACCTTTCGAGCGCCGTCGACATCAAGCGCAACGACGAGCTCGGTCAGTTGGTCGCCGAGTTCGAGCGAATGGTGCAGGCCCTAGCGGCCCGCGACCAACGGCTACGTGAAGCCGCGCTCGCCGAGCAGCGACTCCAACGGATGCAGGTACAGATCGTCGAGGCCCTGCGTGCGGCGATCGTGGTGATCGACCAGGATCACGTCATCCGGACGACCAACCCGGCGGCCGAAGAGATCCTGGGCGTGAGCAGTCGTGAGGTAGGCTCCCCCATCGACGACACTTCGCTCTTGAGACGATTCCCAGCGCTCGGTGCGGCTATCGAGCAGGTGGCTGTCGGGAGCGCCGCGCTCACGCTCGAAGGCGAACATATCGCTGGCTTTTCCGAGCGTCTGGTCGATGTGCTCGTCACGCCCTTCGGCGATGAGGCGGGTCCCGAAGGCGTGCGTGGTGTGCTCGTGGTGGCAGACGACGTGTCGGACGCGGTTGCCACCAAGTCGCGTCTCATTCAGACGGAGCGCCTGGCGGCAATTGGGCGCATGGCCGCGCATGTCACGCATGAGGTCCGCAATCCTCTTTCCAGCATTGGGCTGAACGTAGACATGCTCGGTGACGAGCTCTCGGACGCCAATGCCGAGAGCATGAAGCTAATGGAGTCGATCCAGCAGGAGCTCGAACGGTTGGAGAGCATCACCGAGGAGTACCTCCGACTCGCCCGTCTGCCCGAACCGTCGCTCAATCCAACCGATCCGACGAGCTTGTTGCGCGATACCGCCGACTTCGTGCAGCGTGAGATGGATGCAGCCGAGGTGGAGCTTCGCGTGGACCTCGGGGCCCAGCTTCCCGAGGTCGCCATGGACGAGCCACAGCTCCGACAGGCGCTCCTCAATCTTCTTCGCAACGCGCGGGAGGCCATGCCAGACGGCGGTATCGCCAAGCTTGAGGCGACGCGATACGAAGGTGGAGTCCGAGTCGAGGTGCACGATGATGGCGCTGGAATCAGCGACGAAGACCGCGAGCACGTGTTCGATCTGTTCTACACCACGAAGGAACGCGGCACCGGGTTGGGCCTTCCACTGACGCAACAGATCGTGGTGGCCCACGGCGGCACCATCACTTGCAAGGCACGCCATCCGCACGGAACGACTTTCGAGGTGTGGTTGCCCCCAGCCGCACAAACGACTACTGGTTCGCCCGTGCGGAGGGCCGGATGACCAGACTAGACGGGCGCGCCTATGACGTGCTGCGTCCCGTATCGATCGAAGCAAACGTCCAGCGCAATCCCGAGGGTTCCGTCCTGTATCGTTGCGGCGAGACGACCGTGTTGGTCGCCGCATCGGTGTCCGAGCGGGTTCCCGACTGGATGCGAGACTCGGGGCGAGGATGGCTTACTGCGGAATACGCCATGCACCCGCGTGCGAACCCTGACCGCAAGCGACGGGACGGGCGCAATGGCCGAATCGACGGGCGGACCTCCGAGATTCAGCGTCTGGTAGGACGGGCGCTTCGGGCGGCGATCGACTTCGAAAAGCTCGGCGAACGCACGATCACCGTCGACTGCGACGTCCTCGATGCCGACGGCGGCACCCGGACCGCGTCGATCACCGGCGGAATGGTAGCGACGGCCATCGCACTCGACAGGCTTCGGGCGACCGGATTGGTGGAGAAAGGCGTCCTTCGGGAACCGATCTCGGCGATCAGTGTCGGGCTGCTCGAGGGGCGACCGATGCTGGACCTCTGTTATGTGGAAGATCGAGACGCAGAGGTCGATCTAAACGTCGTCGGCACCCCCCGTGGCGCTGTCGTCGAAGTGCAGGGGACAGCTGAGGGCGCACCGATCATGCGTGAGAAACTCGACGAGATGATCGACCTCGCGCTCGGATCGTTGCCAGCTCTTGCCGAACAACAGACGCTCGCGCTTCGCGCGCTCGAGATCGACATCGATCGCTTGCTGCCGTGATGCGGATCATCGTCGCGACAGGCAATGCTGGGAAACTGGCGGAGTATGAGCGTTTGCTTGGCGGCGTTCCCGACGTGCAGCTCGAGTCGATGGCATCGCTTGCAGAGTCCGTCCACGTGGTCGAAGACGGGGATACTTTCTACGCGAACGCACTCAAGAAGGCGCGTGCCGTTGCTTCGGTCGCCGGCGTGCCGAGCATGGCAGACGACAGCGGGCTCGAGGTCGACGCACTCGCGGGGCGACCCGGAGTGCATTCGGCCCGATACGCGGGAAGCGATACGACGGACGCACAGAACAACGAAAAGTTGCTCCGAGAATTGAGCAGCGTCTCCGACGACGGACGCACCGCCCGGTTTCGATGCACGATCGTTCTCGTCGACGGCGAAGGACGCGAGCTCTTGGTCGCCGAGGGGGCGTGCGAAGGCCGCATCGTCACCTCCCCGCGCGGGGCTCACGGATTTGGATACGATCCGTTGTTCGTAGCGGACGGTTATGAGCAAACCATGGCCGAGCTCTCGCCTGAGAAGAAGAACGAAATCAGTCACCGCGCGAAAGCTGCCGCAAAGCTGGTCGCCGGACTATGCGAGTTGCAGCAACCCTAGGCATCGGCTACCGCTTGGGGCTCGGGGTGTAGCACAGCCTGGTAGTGCGCATGCTTTGGGAGCATGAGGTCGCTGGTTCGAATCCAGTCGCCCCGACTAATCATTTCAAGGACTTGCGGCGCTACCGATTTCGGCGATCGGGGGCCGTTGACCTGAGGTTGACGTGGGGTGGCGAAACGGGGCGTAACGCTTCGACTAATCGGAGCTGCGCCTCGTCGCCGAGATGGGCATAGAGGTGCGTGCTCTGCGCCGACTGGTGGCCGAGCTGGGCCTGGATTGCCTTGATGGAATGACCGCTGGTGGCGGCCTGACTGGCCACCGAGTGACGGCCAATTTGGTGATGGCTCAGCTCCCGCAGCCCGAGCGCGCGTTGCACGGTGCGCAGCGGTCGCTTGTGACTGTCGAGGTGCCTTGGAAAGGTCCCGTCGACGGAGAAGAGGAATTCCTCCCCCGAGTACCCTTGCCCGATGTGCCAACGAATCGCGTCGACCATGTCCTGCGTGAGCGATAGCTTCAGCGATCTGTTGTTCTTGCGGGTCCCAAGAAGCGCGGGCCGCTCCTTGTTTCCCCGCTGCACCGCCCGGTCGACGATGAGCTGCGGTGGGATGTCCCGGATCCTGCTCTTCGCGACGGCGTACACCTCTCCCGTCCGCAGACCGAGCCTGGTCGTCAGATAGAAGGATGGATACCACCGCGGCTGGAGCCGGAACATGCCGTCGAGAAGACGGTCCCGCTCCTGTTCGTCGTACCAGACGGGTTCTGTCGTGGGGACGCTTTCCATCGGCACGTAGGGCACCGATGCAAGGAGTCCCCGCTTCCACATGAACCGAAGGATCGTTCGCACCAGCGACAGCCGGTGATTGATCGAGCTCGGTGCAAGGTGGTTGGGCAACCTGGCTTTGAGCAGGTCCAACGCCGAGGTATCGACCTCTTCGATGAACCGATGCCCGAGCACAGGTTTGATGTCCGGCCAGCAGCGCTCCCAGTGGTCGCGTCCGAGGGCCTTCATGCGGGTCGCGGACATGTACTGCGTGTACGCGTCTGCGAACAGGATGCGCTTTCGACCTGAGATCAGATCGGAGCGCCGTTGTCGTTCGGCTTCGCGCGCCTCGGCCTTGGTCTTGAATCCAGCCTGTCGCTGGCGACTGTAGCCTTGGAGTGTGAAGTCGAATTGCCATGAGTTGGCTAGCTTTCTAACAGCCATGCGGCTCGTTCCTTTCCAACAGGAACTTCCGCATCGCCATGTTCGGATTCGTCAGAAAGAGGTCTAACATATCCCGGCGGAACCGGCGCACCCGGGGACGTCCGTAGACTGGAATTCGGCCGCCCGAGACGAGGTTTCGTAGATGCGGGATCGACCAGCCAGTGTAGGCGGCCGCTTGCGCGTAGGTCAGCCAGGTCGCTGCTTCTTCCCGGTGCTGCGCGGCTCCCCACTTGGCCGAGTCCCCCAATCGAATCACATCTCTCACTACCTATGTTATCGGTTTTGCCCTCCAAAAAGTTGCCCGAGCCCTTTGTGGAGCGCGCACCGGATGAACAGCTCCGTAAACTTCCCTGATGGTTCCTCCGTTGGCGCTACTTGTCGTTCGTGGTGCACTGGGAGTGCACAACCTGTCGCCGGCACGACGCTTCTTGGCGCCTCATGTCACTTGCCGTCGTTTTTGACAACTAGTGTCGCGGTTGTGACTCGAAGTGCCAGGTTGGGACTGGACGGCGCCAACGAACGCCAGATTGAGACTCACTTCGTGCAGGCAAGGTGGAGTTTTGTTTAACAAAACTGCAAGCGCTGCGCGC
>CAXMND010000095.1:0-4797 GCA_964194675.1 uncultured Coxiellaceae bacterium
GAGTTCGTCCCCGAAGAGCACAGAGGCAACGCCTATGTGGACGCCGCCCTCCCGCTTTCCCACGGCCAAACCATCTCGCAACCGCTGATGGTTGCGATGTCGGCCGAAGCGCTTCGGCTCGAGGGCGACGAAACCGTGCTGGAAGTCGGGGCTGGTTCGGGGTACCAGGCCGCGGTTCTTGGCCGCCTCGTCAAGAAGGTTTACGGCGTGGAGATCATCCCCGAGCTCGTCGAAAACGCCAGACAGGTGCTGCGGTCATTGGCCATCGATAACGTCGAAATCCACTGTGCCGATGGTCGAAAAGGCTGGCCTGAGGGCGCTCCATACGACGGCATCATCGTTGCTGCCGCTGCAGATGAGATTCCTCCCGCCCTGGTCGACCAGCTTGGGGAAGGTGGCCGTCTCGTCATCCCGGTCGGCAACCGTTGGGGGCAATCCCTGATGGCGATGAGAAAACGAAACGGGAAGCTCGAAGAGGAAGAGCTTTGTCGTTGCGTCTTTGTGCCGCTGGTCTACGGCAGTTAGACTCCGCCTCCTAGGGAACACCACATGAGCATGATCGTTTTTCGGTACCTTCATTTTCTGGGCATGGCCTTCTGGATTGGAAGCGCTGTCGGTGTTGCGATTGCGGCCGCTGCCCCGACTCAGCGGGAGAGCGGGATCGCCCAGGCACTGCGCAAAGTCACCCTCCGCGTGACGACTCCGTCCATGCTCGTCGCTTTTGCGGGTGGCTTCGGAATGCTGATCCCGAACTTCACCGAGACCTATGCGAAGGCCGGTTGGATGCACGCCAAGCTCACGCTCGTCATTCTTCTCGCGGCCGCCACGGGTGTGCTTACCGGCAAGCTGCGCCGGTGGGCTTCCGGGGAAGAAGTCGCAGCCAAGACGTTCGGGCGGCTCGCCTGGATCATGGGGATCCTCGGGCTGTTGATCGTCACGTTCGCCGTATTCAAGCCATTCGCCTTACCATGAGGGTCATCGACTGAAGCATGGACGTCTACGGATACACGCATCCCGATTTCCGGTCGCTGCGCGACATGGTCAGATGGTGCGCGCCTAAAAGCGCCGGCGGCGCAGCGATCGCGGTCTACCATCGCGGGAAGCTCGTCGCGGAGGTTGCCGCGGGCACACGGGATCGCAAGGGGACTCCCTTCGACCCTGACACCCTGGCGATCTGCATGTCGACCGGCAAAGGCGTGATGGCGACCCTGCTTCACGTGCTGGTCGATCGAGGGATGATCGAGCTGGACGCGCCGGTGGCCAAGTATTGGCCCGAGTTCGCCAAGAACGACAAGGGCGGCATCACGGTGCGCCAAGCCGCTTCTCATCGGGCAGGCCTCTATTCGATCGGACGGATCATCGAATCAGCGGAGGAAATGTTCGACTGGGACCACATGCTTCAGGTCGTCGAAAACATGTCTCCCGTGCACACGCCCGACGCGGACTTTGGGTACCACGCGTGGACGGGCGGCTGGGTCGTTGGCGGAGTCCTGCAAAGGGCCACGGGCGAAAGCTTTCCAGCGCTGATCAAGCGCTACCTCGCCGATCCGCTCGGACTGGACGGTCTCTACGTGGGCCTTCCCGAAAGCGAGATCCCTCGCGTAGCCGAGTTCTTCATCCCAAAGATTCCCCGCACAATACTGCGAGGCCGGCCACGGGGCGTGCGGGCAAGAGTGCGAAAGACCGCATCGATGACGGTCCGCATCAGCTCGGCGATCGGCCACGCGGTAGATGCGATGATCCCGCCTGGACTCGGCAGCGTGCTCGGAGATCCTCGCTGGCTCACTTCGGTCATCCCGTCGGGCAACGGCGTTTTCAACGCGCGTTCGCTGGCCCGACTCTACGGCGCGCTGAGCCTCGGCGGAACGATCGACGGCATTCGACTGATGTCGCCCGCAACCCTCGCCGAAGCGACCACGGACCAGAACGCCGCGATCGGTCGGGTCATCCCCTTCCCTCTTCGTTTCAAGGTCGGTTACATGCGCCCGGTGTCGCTGGGGTTTCGAGTCCCTTGTGGAAACAGCCACCTCGACATCGGTGTGCCTAGCCCTCACGCGTTCGGCCATTTCGGGTTCGGTGGTTCCGGAGCGTGGGCAGACCCCGAACGCGAGCTCGGCGTCGGCCTCGTCACGAATTGCTTCAGCGGGCGTATTCCGGGAGACCTTCGTACGGTCGCCGTCGCCACGGCGGCGGCGAGGGCTGTCGATCGTCGAGATCGCTGAGCCGATCGTTGCGGGAACACTCCGGGTGCGATACTGGGCGGGCACATGCCGGTGCTCGCTCTGCTCTTCTTCGTCACGGCCGTGCTGTACGCAGCCGTCGGCTTTGGGGGCGGGTCGACGTACAATGCGCTACTGGTCCTCGCCGAGACCGACTATCGAATCCTTCCGTCGGTGGCTTTGCTCTGCAACCTGGTCGTAGTCACCGGTGGCGTGTTCCAGTACCGGCGCTCCGGAGATCTGAGCCTGCAGTTTGCGCTGCCGTTCGTCGCCTTGTCGATCCCGATGGCCTGGTTCGGCGGCCGGGTTCCCATCGAACAGAGCACGTTCATCTTGCTGCTCGGCATATCTCTCTTGGCCGCTGGGGTCGCGCTGTGGTTTCAGCCGCCAAAGCCTGACGCCGCGCCACCAGGCTCGCCACTCGTAAACTGGTTCGTCGGTCTCCCGCTCGGGGGTGCGTTTGGATTTCTCTCCGGCATGGTCGGGATCGGCGGCGGGATCTTCCTCGCACCCTGTTTGCACCTCCTGCGCCTCGCCGAAGCAAAGCGGATCGCGGCGACCGCTAGTTTCTTCATCATGGTCAACTCGATCGCCGGGCTCGTGGGTCAAACGATGAAGCAAGGAACGCTCGAGCACCTCGACGCGCTGACGGACTACGGGTGGCTCGTGCTTGCGGTCCTGGTGGGCGGCCAGATCGGAAGCCGTCTAGGCACTCGCGCGCTCTCGGGGCGCGTGGTGAAACGACTCACGGCAGTCCTAGTGCTCTACGTGGCCACTCGACTCCTCTACGTGAGCTTCGCCTAAGGGCCGTCATCTGCGATGGATGTATTGCTCGAGCTGCTCGATCGTCATTTCTTGCTCCGCAACGATACTTCGCACCAGATCCCCGATAGACAGGATCCCGAGGAGCTCTTGGTTTTCCATGACTAGGAGGTGACGTGTGCGTTTGCCGGTCACAATGGCCATGCAGTCGCGTGTTGTGTCCCCTAGCCCGACGAACAAGACGTCGCGTTCCATCGCCTCGTGCACCGGCGTGGTCGGCGACGACTTTCCACGAAGAAACACGTTGCGCGCATAGTCACGCTCCGTGATGATGCCGAGGACTTTACCTTCTTCCGTCACGACCAGCGCGCCGATATCGAGGGCGGCCATCCGCTTGATCGCATCGTAGACCGTGGCGTCGGGGGAGATAGTCTCAACCGAGTGCCCTTTTTGTTCCAACAGTTGAGCTGCAGTAGCCATATCCTCACCCGTTTGCTGGTGGGGGGTAACGTGTACCGAGGGAATCTAGGATAGCACCTTCACCCAGTCCGTAGAACCACCTCTCGGAGACGCCTATTTCAGGCACTCTAGAGGCGCTCAGCAATGGGGCGTTCAGGATGCTATGGTCGCCGCCATGAACTTTCGCGAACGCGTCGCTGATCGCGTCGTCTTGGTCACGGGAGCGTCGAGTGGGATCGGCGAAGCGCTCGCGACCCGGTTAGGTGACGCCGGCGCCAGCGTGCTCCTCGTGGCGCGCTCCAAGGACAAGCTCGACGAGATGAAACAGGGCATCGCATCCCGCGGCGGGAAGGCGTTCGCATACGCGTGTGACCTATCGGACGCCGCCGACACCCAGCGCCTCATCGACACCGTGCTCACCGAACACGGACACGTCGACATCCTCGTCAACAACGCGGGCATCTCCATCCGACGGAGCGTCGCGAAGTCCTACGACCGCGTGCACGATTTCGAGCGAACGTTGGCACTCAATTTCCTCGGCTCGGTGCGCCTCATCATGGGATTTCTTCCGGGCATGCGGGCACAGGGACGAGGTCAGATCCTCAACGTGTCGACCATTGGCGTGCAGATAAACGTCCCTCGCTACGGTGCGTACATTGCCAGCAAGGCTGCGCTCGACGCCTTCAGCCGGGTGCTCGCCGTCGAGGCGCTCTCCGACGGGGTGAAGGTCACCACGATCTACATGCCGCTCGTCAAGACCCCGATGATGGCAAACACGACGATCTATCAAGCGTTCCCGATGCGCACCGCCGAGGAGGCCGTAGAGCTGATCGTCGATGGCATCGTTGATCAGCCCAAGCGCATCGCCACCCCCGTCGGAACCGCATTCGAGCTCGCATACGGCGTCGCCCCGAAGGTCATCGACCGCGTCCTTCATGCGGCCTATCAGCTCTACCCCGATTCGGGCGACAAGAAGGACCAAAGCGCGACTCCCACCGGAGATGCGGCGTTGTTTCAACGGTTTTTTGATCTCGTGACGCGCAGAACAAAGCGCAGATAGGCAACAAGGAGCAGTGCCATGAAAACGCAACGCTTGCAGGACGGAACGGAGATGCCTGCACTGGGCCTTGGTACTTGGAAGTCAGAGCCTGAGGCGGTCTACCAGGCGGTCCGGTCGGCGATCGAGGTCGGCTACCGGCACATCGATTGCGCCGCGATCTACGAAAACGAGGAGGAAGTGGGCCGCGCCCTCACCGATTCGTTCCAGGCCGGCGACGCAAAGCGAGAAGAGGTGTGGGTCACGAGTAAGCTCTGGAACGACGCCCACGCTCCGAAGGACGTTCGGCCGGCACTCGAA
>CAXMND010000096.1:0-13485 GCA_964194675.1 uncultured Coxiellaceae bacterium
ACGAACCGACTTCGACCCAGGAGCCGCGACGACCCGCACTGGGGGCACGGGCACCGAGGACGACTCGATCTACCAGTTGTATGAGGACCCCTACCGCAACAAGAACGCGCCGCTCGATTCGATCCAAGAGTTGCGATTGGTTCGTGGTTTCAATGACGATTTTTGGGCGACGTTCGTCGAGCCGGTCCCGAACGACCCCGAATCGCGGATCGTCACGATTTACGCGTCGGGCCTCGTGAACGTCAACGAGGCCAGCCCTGAGGTGCTCCTCGCGCGGTTTTGCGCTGAGGTTCCCGACGCAACGCTGTGCACGGACCCTCTCGAGGCGATCAAGTTCACCCAGATCCTCGGCACCGTGCGGATGCTGATCCCGATTCCCATGTTCACAACGCCCGACGACTTCATCGGTTTCATCGAAGGCAAGAGCGGGCAGAAGGCCCTCTACGGGATGATCCGGGGATTTCTAGGCGAAGAGAGCGAGCTTCTCTTCGTCCCAGTCGAGATAGCCGACGAGCAGCGCGAAGCCCTCAATCGAGTGTTCGCGACCGCCGCTCAGATTTTTACCATCGTGGCGACGGGACAGGTTGGGCACTCTCAAGTGCGTATCGAGTCGGTCGTCAACTTCCACAGACGATGGGTACCACCACCACCGAACGCCGGGCGGATGCCGGGCCTAGGGATTTTCCACTACTATCGGGTGAATTGAGATGTCGTTGGTTCTTGGGTTAGAAGTGACACCGCGAGCGGTCCGAGGAGCGTTCCTGAGGACGACCCTGCGCGGGTTCGAAATGGAGCGCTACACCGAGACCACGCTGCCCTCGACCGAATCCGAGTCCACGGTCGAGGTGCTTCGGACAGCAGTCCGGGAGGTCATCGGCGAGAGCGCGCGAGCCCCGGATCGGATCATCGCTGCGCTCGACGGACAGTCGGCCTCTCTCCGCCTGATCGAGTTGCCGGCGGGGATCGAAAAGAAGATCGGCGAGGTGTTGCCCGGTTTACTCGAATCGGTTCTGCCATTCGAAATAGACGACGCGGTCATCGACTACCAAGTCGTCGGCCGCGATGGGACCAACGTTCGGCTCATGGCTGTCGCCGTTCCGCGTGACAGGGTCGCCGCCCGGCTGAGCGAACTGCAGGCAGCTGGCGTGAGTCCCCGGGAGCTCGCGGTCGGCGCGTCTGCCTTCGACGGGCTCGGGCCACTGCTATCGGAGTCGATGCGCGATCGAACGTTGCTCGTGATCGACGTGGGCCACAAGAACACCGACTTCTGCGTGCTGACTGCGGGCCAGTGTACGTTCGCACGCACAGTATCGGGGGGGATGAATCTGGTCGAGTCGGGACGGCGCGAACAGCTCGGCTCCTCACTCCAGCGGACGCTCGCAAGCTACCGGGCACAGCGTTCCGAGGAGCCCGAGCTAATCCTGCTGTCGGGCGAAACGGCTCCGATGGAGAGCGCCAGACAATGGCTTTCGAACCAACTCGGCATCGAATGCGGCGTCGTTCCCCTGCCCTCTGCACCCGGTGCCGATGAAGAAACCCTACCGAAGTTCGCGAGGGCCGCGGCGCTTGCCGCGCGCGCCACCATGCGAAAGAAGAAACTCGACCTTCGCCAGGGCGAGTTCGCGTCGAAGGCTGCGGCAGGTGAGATCCGCAAGAACCTCCGCCTCATTGCGATTTGCGCCGCGGCGGTGCTGCTCTCGTTCAGCGTGTCCCTGCTGGCTCGCTATCGAGTCGCTAAAGCCGAGCATGAACAGCTCGTGGAGAAGCTCGGCTCGGTGAGCGAAGATCTCTTCGGGGAGGAAACTCGAAGCGCCGTGCACGCGCGCGAGCTCCTCACCGCGGGACCGAGAGTGGACGACCCCCTACCCCGATTTGACGCGTATGACGTATTGGAGGCGATCTCGGAGAGCGTTCCGGTCGAGATTCAGCACGACACACGACGACTTCTCATCGAGATCGACGACGAAGGCGACAGTGGTCGGTTCGAGATACAAGGAACGGTGGGATCCATCGCTGAGCGCGATCGAATCGTCGAACAGCTCCAAGAGCATCGGTGCTTCGCTGAGGTCGAGAAGGGCTCCATTTCGACCGCTGCGGAAGACCGCAAGGACTACAAGCTAGTCGTCAAGATCAAATGCCCAGGCGGACCCGCGACCGCCGATGAGGGAGGCTGAGATGGCTTTTGGCGATGCGTTCGACAATATTCAGGGTTGGTTCGATACGTTGAACCAACGCGAGCGACGCCTGCTCGCCCTGATGGGCTCGGTGTTTGTGATCATGGCGGTTGTGGTACCGATGTATCTGATGTTGGCGACCATCTCGGACATCGAAACTGAGAACACCGATATCAACAGAGTTCTGAACGACATCTATCGATCGCAGGGCCGCCTCGAGCAACAAAAAGCGGCGCGGCGCGCCGTCGACCGCCTCTATAACCGTAAGACTCCGTCGCTCGGAGGTTTCCTAGAAGAGAGTGCCCAGGAATATGGGGTCAGCGGGCTGTCTATTACCGACCAACCCAAGCTCGACATGGGCCACTACAGCCGTCGTTCAGTCCGCATATCCTTGCCGAACGTGGAGCTTCGGCCCGTGATCGACATGCTGGCGGACATCAAGAACAGCTCCTATCCAGTCGCCATCGAGCGAATTCAACTCGACGGGAGACGGCGGAGCAAGAGCTACAGCGCCAAACTCACCGTTAACGCCTACGATCGCGAAGATGGCCCCCTGACTGGGCAGGAATAGTCCATGGTCGAGATTCCTTGGAAGAAGTTGCCCACGAAGTTGCCCGACGTTTCCTGGCAGAGCGCTCTCAGATGGGCGGGGTACCCCACGTTCTTCGTACTCTGCTTCGTGGTCTTCGCGTATTGGACCTTTCCCTACGAGCGACTGCGGGACCGACTCATCGAAGAGGCCGACGAACGCGGCTACGAGCTCGAGATCATCGATCTAAGTCCCTCGAGACTGAGCGGCGTGACACTCGAAGGGGTACGACTGGTACTACCGGGCAAGGGCGACGAACAACCTGTCGACATCCTGTTTGAGGAGCTAACCGTGCGGGTTTCGCTCTTGTCGGCCCTGTCGGATACCAAGTCGTTCAGCTTCGACGCGGAGCTTGCCGGCGGGGACGCCCAGGGAGACGTCGCATTTGGAGAGGACAACTTCGAGGTCGAGGCGGAGTTCTCGGACATCGAGCTCAAGCAGATCCCGGCCCTCCGAAGATTCACGATGATCCCGGTCACCGGGAAGCTCGACGGCGAGATCGCGTTGACGATGCCGGGCGACATCGGCGAATCGAATGGAAGCGTAGCACTGACGATCGAGGCTCTGAGCATCGGCGACGGCAAGACCAAGGTCGACATTCCCGGTTGGGGCGGGCTCACGCTCGACGAGGCAGACGCCGGCGATCTGGAGATTCAAGCCACGATCGAAGAGGGGACGATCGACATCGAGAGCTTTAAAGCCGACGGCAAAGACCTGAAGCTCGATGTGCTCGGTAACGTCAGGCTCGGCCGACCGATGATGCGATCCCAGCTGAACTTGATGCTCAAGGCCAAGATCGAGGACAGCTACAAGGAGCGCAGCCCCAAGATTGCGACCATGATCGAGATTGCCTCCGCGGGTGATGCCTACAAGGCCGCCTTGGCCCCCGATGGATCGCTCCAATACAAGATCACCGGGTCGCCGGCGGGACGTATGCGGCCACAAGGTGCGGGGAATCAACCCTTTCGAGCGCCGGCATTGACCGCCAAGTGACATCGGTGACTGGACGGCCCAGGGGTTCGTGCCCTAGAGATCGCCCTCACGACCCAAGCTCATGATCGAAGACGAAGATCTGCCAGACGAAATCGACGAACCGCAGGATGTCGAGGTGCTCGACCGACTGTCCGAACAACCTTCGGAGGGCGCAGACGCGTTGGTCGCGTCTTCTTCAGCCTTGTCCCGACGTGACCCACTCCGGACCTACATGCGTGACGTCCAACGTTACTCGCTTCTTTCGAAGGAAGAGGAGCGAGAGCTCGCCGTGCAGTACTTCGAAGAAGGAGACGTCGAAGCTGCGAAGCGGCTCGTCACTTCGAACCTCCGCCTGGTCGTTAAGATCGCCTACGGCTATCGCCAGGCCTACAAGAACATCCTCGACCTCGTACAAGAGGGGAACATCGGCTTGATGCAGGCTGTCAAGAAGTACGACCCGTACAAGGGCGTGAAGCTATCGAGCTACGCGGCCTGGTGGATCCGCGCATACATTCTTCGCTATATCCTCAATAACCATCGACTCGTGAAGGTCGGAACGACGCAAGCGCAGCGCAAGCTCTTCTTCAACCTGCAGAAAGAAAAGGCACGGCTCTCAGCAATGGGGGTCGAGCCGACGGCGAAGATGATCGCCGAACGGTTGAACGTTCCTGAGCGGGACGTCGTATCGATGGATATGCGCCTCGCGGCCGGTGACGCTTCGCTCGACGCGCCCGTGGGAACGTCCGAGGGGCGCTCGGTTGCGAGGGTCGAGCTGCTCCCTGCGGATGGCGAGCGCGTCGACGAGGCTCTCGCGGACGCGGAGCTCGGCGACCAATTTACGACCAAGATCCGGGAGTTTGGCAGGACCCTGGAAGGGAAAGAGGCGACGATCTTTCAAGAACGCCTAGTCGCCGAGGACCCCAAAACGCTACAGCTCCTGGGGGACGGCTTCGGGGTCAGCCGCGAGCGGGTCCGCCAAATCGAAAAGCGCCTACTGAAAAAGCTCAAAGATTATTTGCGGGATGAGTTAGGAGAGACTGTGCTCGAGGTGTACGAGTCGCCGTAGCGTGGTAACGCGCCATCATGACCGGGTGTTTATCGGTTGTAGCGACGCCCATCGGATGCCTCGAAGACATCACTCTTCGGGCGCTCCGCGTACTCGGAGAGGCGGACGCGATTCTCGCCGAGGATACGCGCCATACGCGGACCCTATGCTCGAAGCATGGGATCCGCACACCGCTCCGCTCGTTCCACGAACACACCGACGCCGCGAAAGTCGGCCTGCTCGTGGAAGAGCTGGTGGCGGGGGCCCACTTCGCGCTCGTAAGCGACGCCGGCACGCCCGTCGTGAGTGATCCGGGCGAGCACCTCGTGTCGTGCGCGGCCGAGGCTGGCGTTGTCGTCGAGGCGATCCCCGGTCCGAGCGCGGTGTTGGCGGCCTTGTGCGTGGCGGGCCTTCCCGTGCGTCGGTTCACGTTCGAGGGCTTCGTGCCGAAGAGCGGCGGCGAACGCGAGGAGGCCCTCTCCCGGATCTCGCAATCGCGAATTACAAGCGTGATCTTCGAGTCACCCTATCGCATCCACACGACGCTCGAAGACCTCGAGCGAGTACTGGAAGGCGACCGACGAATCACGCTTTGTAGAGAGCTGACGAAGATGCACGAGCAGACCATCCGAGGAACGGTCGAGGAAATCCGCGCTGAGCTCGCGAAGCCTGCACGGGGAGAGATCACCTTGGTGATCGAGGGAGCGTCCGGGGGACCAATCGAAAAGGACGTCGACGTTCGCGCACTCGTCGTCGATTGGAAACACGACGGTCTCTCGACGAAGGAAATGACCCAGAGGCTTCAAAGAGACGCAGGCTGGAAGCGGAACAAGGCCTACCGCGCCATTCTGGAGGCGCTCGGGGCAGACGATTAGCAGCAGTCCCTAGTTCGTATTCTCTGCCGACTACGACCACGAAGACGAAACGGCTCAGCGTGAGGAAGTCGGCAGCGTCATGCATACACGGAGGCTTCCTGCGGTCCCGGCTTCGGTCCAAATGCGACCCCCTTGGGCCTCGATGATGCTCCGCGCAACCGATACTTCCAGTCCCAGTGCGTCGGTGCGCGAGGACGGTCGCTCGAGCCGCTCGACGACGGCAAGCGTGTCCGCCGACGAGTCTTTGAGGTGGGTCATCAGATCGAACTGCACGAAACCCTTGCCCACCTGGTCGCGACGAGGAGGGCCTACGCGGAGGGACACATCGGTACCGGACGAGCGCATGACGAGAACAACGAGGCCTACGAGCGCGTGGATAGTCCGGTGGCGGTCGACGAAAACCCGAGGAAGCGCATCCGCGACATTCCCGATCACCGACTTCCCTTCCGCCCGGGGTCGCACGAAGTTCGTTGCTTCTGACACGAGCTCCGAAGGCGCTACCCATTGCTGCTGGAGCCGAAGTGTACCCGCCTCGACTCGCGCCTGATCGACGACCGTGGCCACCAACCGCAACAGTCGCTCGGCGCTAGTTCGGATCGTATGCACGCTCCGTTCCTGCTCCGCATTGAGCTCGCCATCCCTTCCGCTCAGCAACATGTCAGAAAAGCCGGTGACCGAATTGAGTGGATTCCGAAGCTCATGCCCGAGCGCCCCAAGAAAGCGCGCGCGCTGCCGCTCGGGTACCTCCGGATCGGCAGAATGTGCTTCGATCGTCTCTTGAATTGAAGCAGCAACAGGAGCCGCGGGAAGCGCAGTGCCTACAGGCGCGGAGGGGACGCCGGAGAGCGCTTCTAGGGAACCCGCGACTCGGATGCTCGTGACAAGAGCTGCAACGAATATCAGGCTCGCACCCAGATACCGGTGCTCCTGCGCCATCAGGATCCACACCGAGGTGAAGTAGAGGGCACTCAGGACTGCCACCCAACGAAGCGTCACGACACACCGACCGTCGGCAGCCGAATTACGAATCGCGCAGGATCGTCTCCGTGATAGAGCGACCCTCCGTGAAGCGCGATCACCTCGGAGGTAACGGCGACCGGCCAACGACGGATCTTCAGAGGATCCTCGGACGCCAACACTTCAGCCGGCGTCGGAAGCGCGTCGAGAGTAAGTCGCCCAGAAGGCACCGCGGTTACGGACACAACGACATGATCCTCGGAGTGACCGAGCTCGAACTCGATTGAGGCTTCCCGATAGTTCGTCGCGAGAAAGTCAGCGAGCACCAGGATGCATCGTCGAAGACGCGTCTCGTCCGTGGCGACCAGGCGGGGTTCGTCCGAAACAGAAACGGTAGCTCTCCGTTTGCCTGCCCAGAGTTGCGACGCTTCGTTGGCGGCGCGCTCGACCACGCCCCTCGCGTCGACCGGCTCGACGTCGGGCTTCAGATCCTTGGTTGCGAGCTGCGATAGGTCGAGAGCGCTGTCTAGAAGGACCCGAAGCTTGATGCCCGATGCTCGGATGATCTCGAGATCCTCTTGCTGGGACTCGTTGATGTCGCCGTCGATCCTCCCGAGAAGGACATCGGAGAAACCAAGCACCGCGTTCAATGGAGTCCGAAACTCGTGACGAAGCGCCATCAGGTAGTCGACGTCATCGTAGGGGTCGGGTCGCACCGAGCCCGGTGCTGAGGTCGAGATTAGGGGCTCCACGGTTGGAAGCGATGGTGGATCGAATTGGTTGGCCGTAGCAGGTCGCGCCGCCGAACGCGCAATGGCCGTCATGAGCAGGACACCGGCCGAGGCTAGCGGAACGAAAACGGCGGCAGACGAGAGGCCCCAAGCCTCCTGCGTCAGCCACAAGCCGACCCCCGTAGCCCCCGAAAGAGCCACGGTCAGCACGCCAAACCTCACGGTGACGACTCGAAGCGCGTGCGGCCCTTGCCCCGCCGCTGACGTCCTCACGAAGAATGCCCGATCTCGACCTCGGGAACACGCCGCGACCCCTCGTCTCGCAACCGCAGCGCCAGATCGATACGCGCTGCGGCATTGATCAGGCCGAGATGACTGAAAGCCTGCGGAAAATTGCCGAGCAACGTCTGCGACGCGGGCTCGATCTCCTCCGCAAGCAGACCGAGGTGATTGGACGCTTCGGCATGGGCGACGAACACACGCTGCGCTTCATCGACCTGGCCTGCCATTGCCAACGCTTCAGCTAGCCAGAATCCACACAGAATGAACGCGCCTTCCTCGCCGCCAACCCCGTCATCGGCGCGGTATCGGTAAATAAACGGATCATCGCCAAGCTCCTCTCGAATCCACTCGATCGTGCGCAGCACGCGGTCGTCGGTCGGAGGCAAGAAACCATGGATGGGGAGCAGCAGAAGCGACGCGTCTGGATGCTCATGGTCGTAAGCGGCGACGAAACGGCTTCCCGTACGATCCATCCCCCGCGCACATAGATCGGCGTGAAGCTCTTCGCCGATTTGCCGCCATTGCCGTTGCAGCTGGAGCTCACCAAACAACGGCGCGAGCTCGGCGCCGCGTTGCAAAGCAAGCCAGCTCATCAATTTCGAATGCACATTGTGGCGCTTGCCACCCCGCGGCTCCCAAATCCCGTGGTCGGGTTCGGCCCAAGTCGCAACCACGTTCTGCACGACTTCCCGAAGCCGGCGCCACCCCCGTACCGTCAGAGAACCCCCACCCCGTTCGTAGACGTAGGCAGCATCCATCAACGCGCCGGCGGTATCGAGCTGGAGTTGATCCCGTGCGCCATTCCCGATTCGGACGGGACGCGACCCCTTGTAGCCGCCGAAGTGCTCCAATGTCTCCTCGTCGGGAACACGGCCACCATCGACCGTGTACATAATGTGGAGCTGTTGGTCGCGCTCGAGCGTGTCTCGAACGAAGTGGAAGAATTCACGTGCCTCTCGATCGCAACCGAGGAGGTTTGCAGCGCGGACGCCCATCGCCGTGTCGCGGGTCCAAGTGTATCGGTAGTCCCAGTTGCGATTCCCGCCGATCCATTCGGGAATCGAAGTGCTGGGCGCCGCGACCATGGCCCCCGTTGGCGCATGCATCAGAAGTTTGAGGAGTAACGCGGACCGGGTGACGTGGTGGCGCCAGGGCCCGTCGTACTGAAGTGTTCGCGACCAGTCGCGCCACCGATTGCGGGTCGTGCGAAGCAACTCGAACGGCCGGTACGCCAAGATCGACTCCGACTCCGAGGCGTTCCAACTGATCACGACCCATCCGCGCTCACCGGCCTGCAAGGGAAACACAGCCTGGACTCCGCCTTCCGGCCGAGGCTCCCACTTGCCGACACCGCCGAGCACCCCCACGAGCCGCTCACCAGAGGCCCCTTTCGCTAGAGCGGAACGCCCATCGATGTCGAAGGTCACTTCGCTGCGTCCGTAGTCAAACCGGGGATCAAACACGACCTTGACGGTCGCCTTACCTTCGACGCACTGAACTCGCCGGTGGACCTCATGGATGGCAAGGCGGGGATCGTCCGCCCAGGGCATGTAGTCGGTGAGGCGAACCGTCCCGTGTCCCTCGATTTGGAAGAGGGTCTCCAGAACGTTGGTGTCGGGATCGTAGCGCTGAAGACTCTCGAACGGATAGTCGATGGGCGTGATCGAAGTCGATCCGCCATTGTCTTTGTCAAGCATGGACGCAAACACGCTCGGGCTGTCGAAGCGCGGCAAGCAAAGCCAGTCGATAGCGCCATCAGCACGAACCAACGCAGCGGAGAATCCGTCGCCGATCAGCCCATGGTCCGCGATGGACAGGGCATTCCGTGACGCCTCGTCGACGAAGATGAAGGGCCGGTTGAGACGTTTGGCCGCGCTGTACAGATCCATGCGCCCGGGAGAGTAGCAGATCGTGCGCTTTGCAACGCCCATGCTAGACGCCCCCAGTGGAGCGGCGAAAGACGCGGTGGGGTCTACCCCTCGTTTTGGTGGTGCTGACCTTCCTGTCGACTTTCTACGTTGGAGCCGGAATGGTCCTCGGTCATCCCCCCTCGTCGCTCGAGGAGCTCGGCGCGGGGTGGGTGTTCTCGCTACCGTTGATGGGGATCCTGCTCGCCCACGAGTTCGGGCATTTCTTTGCCGGCATGTACCACCGAGTCGATGTTTCCCTCCCATATTTCATCCCAGTGCCTTTTTTTCTTCTCGGCACGATGGGAGCCGTCATTCAGATCCGCGAGCAAATCCGATCGCGAAACGCGCTGCTCGACATAGGAGCCGCTGGCCCGCTAGCCGGCATGGTCGTCGCCATTCCCGTTGTGATATACGGCATCGCGACATCGCCGATCGAGGCGCTTCCCGACGGGAACTACATGATCGAGGGTCGGTCGATTCTCTACCTCGGGCTTCTCTACGGGCTCAAGGGCCCGATCCTCGACGGCTACGACATCATGTTGACCCCGACCGCGCTGGCTGGTTGGGCGGGGCTTCTCGTTACCATGATCAACCTCTTGCCATTCGGACAACTCGACGGCGGCCATGTGGGGTACGCGCTCTGGGGTCGCCGTCAGGACATGATCTCCCGCTACGTCATTCGCCTCCTGCCCGCATTGGCTCTGCTGGTGTGCGTCGCGTACGGTGTTCCGACCTACCTCGAGGGCGAGCGTGGTGACCGGCTGATCTACGACGCAAGCGCCGGCTTGCAGTGGCTCGTGTGGGCGTTCGTCTTGTGGATCCTCACACGGGCCACGGGACCCGACCATCCCCCCACAGAAGATTCCGCGCTCTCCCCGCGACGCCGCATCGTCGGCTGGCTAACCCTTTCACTCTTCGTGCTGCTGTTCATGCCGGCCTGGCTCCGGGTGCAGTAGGAAATTTCACCGAAAGGGCGGAATTTCCTAGGCTCGGGCTATGTCTGCAAGGCGTGGTGTAGAACTGTTGTTCGTCTTTCTCTTGACCCTCGGTACGTCCTCTTCAGCGGGAGCGTGGACTCGAACCATCGTCAAGAGCGCGGACGCGACGGTCGATGTCAGCCCGGACACGTCGATGAGCGTGCTGCTCAAGCTCGATGTCGAGGTCCACGCGGGCTGGCTGCACGAGCTCGAACTCGCTGGACTCGGGCCCGACGTGGAGATCGACCGACGCAGGCCTCCGTATCTCCGATCCGACGACGGCGAGATCTATCGTCCGGAAGCCGAAGTCACCGAGGACGGTCTCATTCGACTCTCTTTCGAGCGGCGGGGCGCCCCCCGCAAGGGCGAATACCGCGTGCTGCTCCGGTATCGAACCCAGGGCGAGGCTCGACCTCTCGACGAATCCGACGGCGATCGCGCACGGCTCGCGTGGACGCTTCCCGCATGGGAGACCGGACTGCACGACGTGTCGGTGAATATCCGCGCACCGAAGGGCGCGTCGGTCCCCCATGAGCTGCAGGACATGGGGCCTGGCGTGGAGCTCGGCATCACCAAGAGGTCAAACTTCACCCAACTCGAATGGAGACGGATCCACCTCCCGAGACACACGCCCTGGAAACTCACCTTCGACGTGCCTGCGAGCGCAGTGACTCTGCCCCCGGCGGCGCCCGATGACCCCGAACCCCGGGGGTTTCGACCTCTCGATGCCGAGGAACATCGCTCCCTCCCGTGGGCGGTCGCGCTGCTGGCATGCCTGGCACTTCTCAAGCGTCGTTCGATCGAGATGCGCTTCGGTCCGGTCGGTCTTCTCGTTCGTACATCCTGGGCGCTCGTTCTCGCGGTGACCGCCACGTTGCTCGGATTGAGCGCGTGGCTTGCGCCGCGCGACATCATCTGCGCGATTCCGCTCCTCGTGCTGGCGCTTCACCGCCCGACGAAACCAAACACCCTCCCGCTCGAGCGAGCGTGGCAACCGGCCACACCGACACGAGACCATGGACGGGAAACCCTGCCGACCGATCTACTCGATGGAACCACCCCGGCGGGCCTGGTCGTCCTGGCGGCCTTGTTCGCCGTCCTGGTCCTGCTCGACCAGCCCTTCGCCGCCCTTTTTCTCCTGCCGGTATTCTTCACTGGAACCCGTCAGCACACGGCGCCAACAGCCAAAGAGTCCGCCGAAAAGCTTCACGCGTTCGTCTCGGACCTACGACTCCCCCGGGAAGCCCCTCCAATGAGCTTCTGCTGGGAGATTTGCGGAGGAGGCACTCCACGGTGTCGCGTCTTTCTTCGGACGGAGCGAGCCGGTCTTCTGAGCCTCGGCTTCGTGGTGACCACGCGAATGGTGGGCTTCGTAGCGCATCGCAACGTGATGCTCCTCGTCGAGACGCGCACGCAGTCCGACGCCGACGATCTCGCCCGGCGACGAACCAGCGCCGACCCAGACTTCCGCAGCACGAATGGCAGGATAGGAAGGCTGGTCGAATGGGAACCCGACACGATGAGCTTGATTCGTGCCCTCGCTTGCCAAGCTCCGACCAAGCCCGCAAAAGCTTCCAAAGGCACCTGGCTTCTACGCGCAATCTGTGAGAGCCAGCGCAAGGCAGCGTGATGCCTAGGCTAGGGCGTGGTTAATCCCGGTCGGGCTTGCGGCCCGTTAATTTCTCCCACCCCACCGCCCCCACACTATCGCCTAGCGCTCGAGTCGCGCGGACAGCGGGCCGAGAATCTGGTCAACACGCTTCAACTCGCGGGCTACGTCCTCGTCGTCGAACTCGATCTCGTCGATCAAGGCTTCGTGAACAGCCTCGTAGAGCCAGTTGCTCGACTCTGTGTCGCCGATGCAGCCCGCGGCCTGATGCCCTTGATGACTGAGCTCCGGAAATTTGTCGACGACTTTCTCTAGGACGATAACGCGATCCCCGAGGTAATCGCGCATGGCGTCGAGCTCGTCGGAAAGCGGCTCCAACATCTCAGGCGACTCCGAGACGTAGCGTTCGAAAGTACCCGGAGCGCTGGATCGAACCCGATCGAGCATCAAACGGATTACCAAAACGTCGCCCAAGTGCCGGAGCACCCCGCGGACGCCGGGAATCGCGCCGGTAGAGGAGAGCACGTGCAGAAGCCCGCCGGCCGCCGCGAT
This sequence comes from uncultured Coxiellaceae bacterium, assembly GCA_964194675.1. GTDB lineage: Bacteria > Myxococcota_A > Polyangia > Polyangiales > Houyiibacteriaceae > SG8-38. The sequence continues at coordinate 12,674 of CAXMND010000096.1, forward strand.
CCGACTCTCGTCGTCGATCTCGGGGTCGTCGACTATTCGCAAGACAGATTTCAGGTCCTGACTGAAGCGGGTCAGTGCAGGCGCCATCAGCTCCACGAAACGCTCGCGCGACATATCACCTCGGAACCAAAGAACGGCCCCGCGGGCATGTTACCTCAACTCCGGTGGGACCGGCGTCGGTTTCGATAATCTTGAACTCGACTCGCCGATTTCTCTCCCAGGCCGTGGCGTTGTGCTTCGGGTCCACCGGGCACCGCTCGCCGTAACCTCCCGATCGTAGCCGGTCCTTCAGCACGCCTCGCTCGATCAGAGCATTCATCACCGACGCCGCCCGGGCTCGTGTGAGCTTGATGTTGTATTTGTCGCTGCCGCGCTCGTCCGCATGGCCTTGGATCTCCACCAGGGTGATCTGAGGATTCCCGTTCAGGGTCGCCGCCACCGCATCTAGCAACGCAAAGCTTCGAGACTTGATGATCGCGCTGTCGGTCTCGAAGTAGACCTTCTCGAGAATGGTGATTTGCGAGTCTTCGACGATCACGAGGCCCTTGTCAGGGCAACCGTCTTCGTCCTCGTGCCCGTTGTAGGTCTCGGGGTCGTTCGGGCAAGCGTCATCGACATCCAAGATCCGGTCGCCGTCGTTGTCGACGTCCGGACAGCCGTCCTCGTCTTGGAAGCCGTCGAAGTCCTCGGGATCGTTCGGGCAGAGATCTTTCTCGTCTGGAATGCCATCCCCGTCGTTGTCGAGATCCGGGCAGCCGTCTTCGTCTTGGAAGCCATCGAAGTCCTCCGGCACATCGGGGCACTCATCGACA
>CAXMND010000097.1:0-5387 GCA_964194675.1 uncultured Coxiellaceae bacterium
GCTCACCTCCGCTTCGCCCCCGCCAACCTTGAGCAAGTGAGAGAATGTTTCGAAGTCTGCAAACTCATCGTTTGGAGAAAGCGCCGGGTGAGCTTCGGAGTCGCCTTTGATCTGGGTCATCTCGGTAACCGGCTCCCAGCGAATCCGCATGCGCGCGTACTCGGCGGTGATCGGTCGTCCGTCGCTATCGACCTCGTCGAACATCAACCCCCCGCTGATATTCGAGTTGTGGGGAATCGCGACGAAGTCGGTCCCGACTCGTTGGCTGGTTTCTTCGAGCCAGGCCCACAGATCCTCGGGCCGCGGGCTATCGAACGAGCTGAATGGCATGAAGCGAAGCGCTTGCTCCTCGCCTTTGTTCATGAAGACGACGCGGTGCAGATTGTTACCGTTGGGAGTCGAGGTCCACTCCCAGCCGATGAACGACGTGAAGGCGCACGGCTCGTAATGAAGGGTCGCTGCTTCGATCGTTTCGCCCCAAGCCGCCCGTTTGATCTCGTCTTTCTCGAAATCCGCGATCGCCGTGTTCGCGTTGATGGCGCCCCCAAACTCCCGCTCGAATACCTCTGCCCCACGCCCAGTTTTGATCATCTGGATCCACTTCTTACCGGTGACCGTATTGGCGACCCTCGGATCGCCCTCCATGAGCTTGCCCGGGACCCCGAGCATTTCGGCGTGATCAGCGACGACAAGAAAATCGAGCGGCGTGCGGATTTGCACCTTGGCTTGCGTGTAGGGATGCACCACCGGGAGCCCCTTCGCCCATCGGTAGGCGGTATGCGGATCTGCCGAGCGGTTCTGGAGGAAATATGCGTCGGCCGAATGGCTGGTGTGAACGTGCGTGTCGCCCCAGTAGAGCCGGTTGGGCTCTTTCGCGATCGCACCAGTGCTGGTCGGAGGATGTGCTTTGCATCCTGTTACCACGGCAATGAGCAGAATCAGGGTCAGGGCTCTTCGGCGCATCACTCCATTCCCCCTAGTATTGAATCCGTACCCCGATAGACCAGCTGAACCGGCCATCGTCGGTGGTTTGGACATAGACGAAGGGCATGATGCCAACCATGAAAAAAAGGAACCGATAGCCCACACCCACCCGTCCCTGTGTAGCCGTCCCCAAATCGTCGAACAGGGCGCCTGCCTGCACGAATATCTTCAAACTGCGAATCGGCCACCAACCTATTCCACCGCCGACCCACCAATCCTGTGGTCCCTTGAAAAGGTCGCCGAGTTTCTGGCCGAGCACTTCGAACGAGACCCCATTGAACTGGCGGTCGATGTAGTACTCATACCCGAGACCCCAGGTGAAAGCCTTCCCTTCCCGTCCTTCTCCTCCGGGGCGTGTGCTGCCAAAGTCCATATGGATGTGGTGCCCTCGATCGCGAAACTTCAGCTTGTAGTTCTGCATGTCTTCGGCCGTCGGGGCCACGCCGGCTGCATTGAGGAGCGCTAGCATGAGGGCCATCAACATGAGCGCTTACCCACCCTCCCGCATAATCCCCTCGGTGCGACAGCGGGCACATTCGGAGGGGTTGAACCGGATGACCGTGCCGTGAACCCAGCGACCGGAAACGTTCATGCCGGGGATCACCGCATCACCGCCTACGGCGCAAACCGTCGGCCCAACGACCTTGCGGAAGCGTTCCTCATCGTCCGGCAGCTGCCCAACCGAAAACGCATCGATATCGATGACGCCGAGCTCTTCGTAGGGCTCGACGATGCGATTGCGAATCACGCGGTACTCACAGCTCGGACCACGCGCCGCGTAGATGCCGCCCATTCTATGGTATTCTCCCGAACCACCGCAACCCAAGAGGATCAGCGTCAGGAGGGCCACCGTCGCGTAACGAAGCACCTTCACCTTCGACCGCGAGAGTGCCAGCTGCGACCATGCGTCACAACCCCGACTTACCTCTTTCTCACCAGAACCCTCGACCGGGCCAAGGCGTACATTTGATGCCCATCTTGGGGCAGGATATGGCTACCGCTGAGCGATATTGTTCGCTAGAGTCCGTCCTCGGAGGTCAGGTTGATGTCATCAGCTAGCAAAGGCGCCGCCGCTATCGCGCTCGTCGTCGCTATCGTCGCCGGATATCTTTGGGGTCGTTCCGATGAGCGCGCGGGCCGAGTCGCGCCGCTGGCCGAAACCGCCTCGGCCAAAACGGCCGAGCTCGATGTTTACTATCCCGCGACGGAGCCGCTCGGGAAGAACGAGATGCGGGTGGTGGCGCTTGGTACGGGGATGCCGAGTCCGCGGCCGAAACAAGCGGCGGCATGCTGGCTCGTCGAGCTCGGCAATGGCGAGAAGTTTCTCTTCGACATCGGTGCCGGGTGCCACGAGCGGCTAGCGGCTCAGAAGATTCCGTATGACCTGATCGACAAGGTCTTTTTCGGGCACCTGCACGTCGACCACATGGGCGACCTGCCGTCGTTTTGGTTAGGCGGCACCACGATGAATCGCCTGACGCCGCTCCGCATTTGGGGCCCAAGCGGGGCAACCCCCGAGTACGGCACCAAGCATGCGATGGACCTCATGGAGCAAATGTACGTCTGGGACGTTGGGACCCGAGGTGGGGTCATCGATTTCCGCGGGGGGCAGTTGGACGTGACCGAGTTCGCCTTCGACGGGGTCAATGAGGTCATCTACCAAGAGAAGGGCGTCACGATTCGAAGCATTCCGGCGATCCATGGTCTCGACGGCGCGGTCAGCTTCATTCTCGAGTGGAACGGGCTTAAGTTCGCGTATTCGAGCGACACCATTCCCAACAAATGGTGGGCCGAGCACACAAAGGGCGCCGACATCGCGATTCACGAGTGCTTCCTACCCGCGGTACTGCTGGTCACCAAGCAAGGTTTTGCGCCGCTCGAAGCGTTGAACGTCGGGACGCAGGGTCACACCTCGCCGGAGCAGTTTGGCAAGGTGATGTCGATGACGAAACCTCGCCTCGCTGTCGGCTACCATTTCTACAACGATTTCGACACACAGCCTGAGGTGATGCGCCGCGTCCGGAAGACCTACGACGGACCTCTCGCATTGGCGCTGGACTACATGGTCTTCAACGTCACTCAAGACGAGATTCGCGTGCGCATGTCCGCGGTCGACGAAGAGGTCTGGCCGAGTCCGCCGATGAAAAAGAAGAATCCGCCCGACACGTCGAAGGTGATTCCGTTCTCCGACTTCACCAAATCCGGGGTCATCCCGTACCCCGAGGTCGTCCAGCCGATCTACGACGAGATCAACGAGCTCTACGACACCGACTACGAGCCGATCTTCAAGTAGCGGTGTGGCGGCGAGTACTTATATAGACTTTGCCGCTATTCGGATTTGGAGGCCATGATGACCGTGACCCTCAGTCGCTAGTATTGAGTGCCTACCATGACTTCAACGAAAAGTGGGCGCTCATGGGCAACCTCGGCTGGCAAGACTGGAGTCAGTTCGGCCTAATCGGAATCACGGTAGCAGCCGAGGATACCCAGAGTCTGGTCGTCGATCGCCAGTACAAAGATACTGCGCACGTCGCGATTGGAACACGCTTCGCTCCGGTCCAGCAGTGGATCCTTTCCTTGGGATTCGCGTACGATAGCTCCGCCGTAACCGATGAGAACCGCACCGTAGACGCGCCCATGGGCCAAGCCTTTCGTTTCGGTCTCGGGGCGGAATGGGTGATCGTCCCCGCGGTGGACTTGGGCCTCGCCTACACGCTCGCATGGTTCGGCGATATGCCGGTGAATCAGCAAGGGGGGCCGTTGAACGGAGATGTGGTCGGGTCTTACGACAACACCGCAATCCACTTCATCGCCCTGAGCCTCCAATGGAACATTGGCGCGAAGAAAGATCCCGACGGATAAGTAGCGCCAGTGCCAGTGGTCAGTGCGCTATTGACCGGACCGGCTAGGCGCTCTACACCTCGACCTCCGCACCTTCGTTTCTGATTCCGTAGGGAGTACCGACATGAACCGTTGTCTGTTTTCGTTGCTGCTTGGCCTCGTCGTTTCGGGATGCGGCCCGAAGAGTGACCTGCCCGCGTACGTCGAAACCGCGATGGTCAATCGAGAGCCCAATCAGGTGCTCTGGGGCGATACGCATCTGCACACCAGCTACTCGCCGGACGCTTATTTCTTCGGCAACACGACGGCCGATCCGGATACCGCGTATCGCTACGCCAAAGGTTTGCCGGTCGTGCATCCACACACACGAGCGAAGATCCAAATCCACACACCGCTCGACTTCTTGGTGGTGGCCGACCACGCCGAAATGATGGGAGTGCCCCTTCGGCTGTTCCAAGGAGATGAGCGGCTCACCAAGACCGCAACCGGGAGGCGCATCGTGAAGATGATGAAGGCCGGCAAAGGCGAGGCCGTCTTCATGGAGTTCATCGAACGGATCAACACCAGCGAGCCCTACGCCGACGTCGACAACGCAGAGGTCAAGACGTCGATCTGGACTGACACCGTCGCGATCACCGAGCGCCACAACGACCCAGGGGTGTTCACCTCGTTCATCGGTTGGGAATGGACCTCGACACCAGGGGGCAAGAACCTTCACCGCGTCGTCTTCATGCCACAAGGCGGAGAGGTCGCCGCCAAGTTCATCCCCTACAGCTCGTTTGACAGCGCCAAGCCGGAGGATCTCTGGGCGTGGCTCGAAGAGACCGCGCCTCGCGTCGGTGCGGAGTTCGTCGCCATCCCGCACAACTCCAACATCAGCGGTGGTTTGATGTTCAACGATGTCGACAGCGAGGGCCGACCGATCACCGCCGAGTACGCCCGAACCCGCATGAAGTGGGAACCGGTCATCGAGGTCACTCAGATCAAGGGAGACTCCGAAACCGATCCGATCCTCTCGCCGAACGACGACTTCGCAGACTTCGAGCCCTTTAGCCACTTGATCGACTCCGAGACCTTGGCGTCGGGAGAGAAAGCGCCTGTCACCCCTGGAGACTTCGCGCGCTCGGCGCTCAAGCGTGGCCTCGAGCTCGAATCCAAGACCGGAGTGAATCCGTACAAGTTCGCCATGATCGGCTCGACCGACTCGCACACCGGAATGGCTTCCACCGAGGAAGACAACTTCTGGGGCAAGACCGCATTCGACTCGACTCCAAAGAACACCTTCGGCACGTTTCTCGAGATCAAAGGCTTCGGCGCCGACATGTCCGCCTCAGGGCTGGCCGGGGTCTGGACCGAAGCGAACGCGCGGGACCCGATCTTCAGGGCGTTCCAACGAAAGGAAGTCTACGCATCGACCGGCCCGCGAATTCGCGTGCGTCTTTTCGGCGGTTGGGACTTCGATAGCGACGACGCCGACGACAAGGACCTCGCACAGATCGGCTACAGCTCAGGCGTCCCGATGGGCGGCGACCTGACCCAAGCCCCAGAAGGTAAAGCCCCGC
>CAXMND010000098.1:0-15044 GCA_964194675.1 uncultured Coxiellaceae bacterium
GTATCCCGTACAGACGGCCCCTAGGAGCCAACTATGTATCTTCATCTCGTGAACAGCGACCGTCCTCGGAAGCGCAACAAGGCCGCTCGGCGCAATGCAAAGCGCAAGGCCAAGAACCGCCGTCGCGTCAATCGAATGCACGGGCGCAAGCTGGGTCGTCGCCTCTAGCCGTGCGCCGATGGACGCGAAGGTCATCTACGTCGTCAGCGACTCTACCGGTGAGACGGCTGAACGCGTAACGCGGGCCACCCTCCTTCAGTTCCCGGAGCACAAGATCAGGCTCCGAATCGAGCGGCGCGTGCGAGACCGACGTGGTCTGACCGCCATTCTCGAAAAGGCGAGTGCGCAGGAGGCCATGGTGGTCTTCACGCTCGTTCGCCCAGATCTCCGCGAACATTTCCACGAGCTCGCCAGCCAATTCGACGTACGACACGTCGATGTGATCGGCGCGCTGCTCGTTCAGGTGGGCCAATACCTCGAGGCGGATCCGGTGAACATTCCAACCGCGGAAATGCCTCTGTCTCAGGAGTATTTCCGACGCGTCGAAGCGATCGAGTTTGCCGTGAAGAGCGACGACGGCAAAGAGCCAAGGAATCTCAAAAAGGCCGATCTCGTATTGGTAGGCGTGAGCCGCACGAGCAAGACCCCCCTCTCCACGTACCTGGCAGGGCGCGGCCTCAAAGTTGCAAACGTTCCTTTAGTACTGGGCGTCGACCCACCTGAAGAGCTCTACGAATTGCCAAACTACCGCATCGTCGGCCTCAGCATCGACGTCGACCAGCTGATGGACATCCGCCAGCAACGTCTCCAGCACCTCGGCATGCCCCCCGACGCCAACTACGGCCTCCGTGACCACGTGAAGGAGGAGCTCGAATACGCGCACCAGATCTTCCGCGACAACCCCGAATGGATGGTCGTCGACGTCACCAACTGCGCCATCGAGGAAACCGCGACAATCATTCTGGAAGCTCTCAAGGAGCGTGAAGAGCTCAGAGGCCTGACGAGCCCCCCGCCACTGGTGTTCTAGTCAGCGGTAGCGGTAGCGACAGCGTCAGGGGCAGTGCCAGCGTTCAGCGGCCTGGCGTTGGGCCGTATTGCCGCGAGAGCGCCGCGTAGAACTGGGCGAGGATTCCGTCGGCGACGCGGAGACGGCGGCTGAGCTCTCGGGCGATGTTCATGATGAACAAGGCGTAGTCTTTGACGTCACGTCGATACAAGAGGTTCTCTACGTGGTCGGCTGTGATCGAAAGTACCAACGTCGGCGCGACCGCCCGCACCGATGCCGATCGCGGCTGCACGTCGATGATCGACATCTCGCCAAACCAGTCGCTTGGGCCCAGGACGGCGACTCGGACATCGGCGCCGGATTCGCCCCTCTTATGCACCTCTAGCTCGCCAGCCACGACCACGAACATCTGGGTCGACAGGTCGCCTTCTTCCACGACCATCTCGCCCGCCTCCACGCGACTCGTGGGAAGCGACTCTGCGAGAATCTCCAGTGTTTCACGGCTGAGCCCGCCGAAAAGACCGATGTCGGCTAGGTGGTCCGCTTTGAGCTTCGGGGTGGGTGGTCGACTCATGTTCTCAGCATACGCGAACCATTTGCTTACGTCATGGAATCGAATTGGATAGATTCGCTCGAGGACGATCGGTGCCTAGCCCTGATTTGCCGCGAGCGTTTGGACCCTACACCCTGACCCGGCGCCTTGCCGCGGGTGGTATGGCCGAAGTCTACGTTGCGAGCGCCAAGGGCAGCGCTGGCTTCGAGAAGCTCGTTGCGCTCAAGCGCATCCATCCCCACCTGTCGTCCGACGATGGGTTCGTGTCGATGCTGATCGAAGAGGCCAAGCTCTCCGTGTCGCTGAGCCACCAAAACATCGTGCAGATCTTCGATCTCGGTTGCATCGAAGATTCATACTTCATCGTCATGGAGCATGTCGAAGGATACGATCTCGATCAGGTGCTGCGTGCGGTTCGCGAACGGGGCGAGAAGCTTCCAGTGCGTGTTGCGGCCCACGTGGTTGCCGAGCTCTGCCGTGGTCTTGCCTATGCGCACCAACGAGTCGACGACCAGGGTCGACAACTGCACATCGTGCACCGTGACGTATCCCCGCAGAACGTGTTGTTGAGCTTCGCCGGCGAGGTGAAGATCGCGGACTTCGGGATCGCCAAAACCGCGTCGCGTATGAGCGACCCGGAAGCCGGGGTCATCAAAGGGAAGTACTTCTATATGTCACCGGAGCAGGCATGGGGAGACCCGCTGGACTACCGCAGCGATATCTTCTCGGCTGGGGTCGTGTTGTGGGAGCTGCTGGTTGGAGAGACCCTTCACCAAGCGAAGCAAGTTCAAGCGTTGCTCGATGATGTGCGGCGCGTGAAAATTCCACCGCCTTCATCGCTTCGAGCCGAGGTGCCCTCCACACTCGACGCGATAGTAGCCCGCGCCACCGCGATCGAGCCAAGCGATCGCTTTAGCGACGCGGGGGCCTTTGCCGATGCGCTCTGTCAGGTGCTTGCCGCTGGTCCTCCGGTGCGTCCTGAGGCCCAGATTCGGGCGTTGCTAGCCGAGCTCGATCCGCCGCCCACGCCCGAGCCGTTCCGGAACGAGCTCCCGAAGACGCGCGACCGCGTGGTCACTCTCTCGGTTGACGACCGACCGACGCCCTCGAGCGCACCTGTCCGCTTCAGTCTCGACGACGGAGAACCAACCGTCGCAGGCTGGCGGAGCCCGAGTGTCCGGCGACAGTCCTCGTGGCTGTGGTGGGTCCTCGGTGCCGGCTCGCTTCTAGTGGCGCTCGGGGTTTGGTGGTTCGGACACTGACTCGTCTAAGGCCGCCTGTCCTCTCCCAATACCACGTTGTCGATGAGCCTCGTCGATCCAAGGTGTGCCGCCGTTGTGACGAGCAGTCGCTCGTTGGAAGCTGCTGGCGGGTCGAGCGTTTCAGGGTCGACGGCAGCGACGTAGTCGATTCGATCGAAGTGCGCCTCTACCGAGGCGGCAGCGAGGCTCCGCAGCATCGAGGGATTCCGTTCGCCATTTTCCCATGCGTCGTGTGCCGCTCTGAGGCCCTCGACGATGCCGAGCGCCCGTTGGCGGTCGGCGTCGCAGAGATAGCGGTTTCGTGTCGAGAGCGCCAAGCCGTCGGCCTCTCGAACAATCGGGCATCCGACCACCTCGATCGGCATACCCAGGTCCTTCACCATCCGAGCGAGGACTTTCCATTGTTGGTAGTCCTTGCGACCGAATACCGCCGCGCAAGGCCCGGTGAGATTGAACAGCTTGGTCACGATCGTCGTGACGCCGTCGAAATGCGACGCCCGAAACTCGCCTTCGAGGGGCTTGGTGATCCCTGCCACGCTAACCTGCGTTTGAAAGCCTTCGGCGTACATCGCTTCCTTGTCAGGCGCAAAGACCACGTCGACCTCGCGCTTCCGGCACCCTTCGAGGTCGTGCTCGAAGGTTTTCGGGTAGCGTTCGAGGTCCTCACCCGGGGCGAACTGCAACGGATTCACGAAGATCGTGACGGCGAGAAAGTCTGCGCGCTGGGTCGCCTCTTCGATCAGCGAGAAGTGTCCAGCGTGGAGCGCGCCCATCGTCGGCACCAAACCGACTCGACGGGAAGCCCTGCGCGCGTCATCGCAGGCCCGCCGAAACTCGGCAGGCTCGCGGATGACGGTGGTCATCCCTGAGGTCCGTACGCGGCTTTCGTCCCCGGCAACAGGGTGAGACCCGACTTTGGCGCATCGGCTTTTCGCACGTTGCCAAAGCTGTATTCGGCGCTCGGGAAGGTTCCCGCCCGAACTTCGTCACGATAGCGGCGGGCGGCTTCGACTCCCTGCTCAAAGAACTCCGTGTAGCGCTTCACGAATTTGGGCTTGAGGTCCGGGGTCAGACCGAGGAGGTCGTAGCAAACGAGGACCTGCCCGTCGCAATGTGGGCCGGCGCCGATCCCGATCGTCGGAATCGAGACTTCTTCGGTGATGCATTTCGCGAGGTCCGTGGGGATCCCTTCGAGTACCAAGGCGTAGGCTCCAGCGTCAGCGACCGCCTTGGCGTCTGCGAGCACCCGCTCTGCGGCCTGCTCGGTTTTCCCCTGGACGCGGAAGCCGCCCATCGCGTGGACGCTTTGCGGAGTGAGCCCAACGTGGGCCATGACTGGAATTCCGGTGTGCACGATCCGCGCGATCGTCGACGCCGCAGTGACTCCTCCTTCGAGCTTCACGGCCTGTGCGCCACCCTCCGAAAGGAAACGACCCGCATTGCGGAGCGCCTCCTCCGGGCTGACCTGCCAGCTCAGAAACGGCATGTCACCGACGATGTGTGCGCGCCGTGTGCCACGAGCCACCGCGCGACAGTGGTAGATCACCTCGTCGACCGTGACGGGCAGGGTAGAGGTGTGACCCTGAACGACCATCCCGAGCGAATCGCCCACGAGCAGGACATCGATCCCCGCATCGTCGAACAGTCGCGCGAAGGTGGCATCGTAGGCGGTCACCATGGTGATCCGCTCGCCCTTGCGCTTCTTCTGCCGAAGACTTGGCACGGTGACCGGCCGGTCGTCGGGCGCGCCTCCCCGATCTCTTGGGCTCATGATTCTGCTTCGCTTGAGTCGCGGCCAGGTCGATTCCCGGTCCACGCCGCCACGCCTGATGAATGTAGCACCGAATCCCATGCCGTCATGGCGAGGTAAACCCCCCTGAAACCGGTTACTTAGCTATGCACGCTGCATTAACGCAGCGATCTTGCCTCGTAGCTCTTCGTTTGCCGCGAGCCCCTCGGCCCGGGTCAGCATGCGATGCGCCTCATCATCGAGCCCAAGTTCCCGCAGTAGCCGACCCGCCTCGTAGTGGTAGAGCGCGTGATTTTCGCGGTCGCCGCCCTGGCTCAACGCTCGGTACATGTCGGCAGCGCGATCGAGCTTGCCGTCGCTTTCGTAGAGCTTGGCGAGGGTCGTCGCCGTGGGGATCGGGAAGTCGGTGACCTGATGTTGCGTAAAGAAGTCGATTACTTGCTCGAGAAAGCTCTTGGCTTCTTCGGTTTTTTCGGCAGCCTCGTGGGCGAGTCCCAGTTCTTCGAGGAGGCGCCAGTTCACCGAGGAGGTCTTGCTGAGCTCGAGCGATGTTCGCAGCACATCGAGGGCTTCGTCTCCATGTCCCTTGTTTCGGAGAAACGCTCCCATGGCGAGGTAGGGCCGGTAGTCGTCGGGCATCGCCTGCACGCCGCCCTCGAAGTGCGACATGGCTTCTTCGAAGTCACCTCGCTCGTCCGCGAGGCGGGCTAGGGCCAGGTACGCGGCTAGCTTGGTCTCGCCTCCTTCCTGGGCATCGAGCGCGCCGAGAAAGCACTCGAGCGCCTCCTTGCCGCCCGCAAGGTCTTCGGTGAGCAGTCGTGCACGGCCGAGCTCCAGCCAGAGGTAACGCGGCTCCTCCGCGCCGCCGGCGATGGCTTCGAGCCCCTCACGTGCCTCCTCGAATCGCTCGCTCTGCATGGCCACCAGAGCATCGAAGAGAGGTTGGCCGTAGCCCTCGTACTCGTCCGCTTGCTCGTCCTGCCACTGCCCTGCGATCAGAGCGATCCGTTCTTCGTCGGTCATCTCGTGCGAGACCGCTTGTTCCCGGGCGTCCTCAGCTTCGAATCCGTCGAGGAGCCGTTGTGCCTCTTCGCGAAGCGCGTCGCTAGCCACCACTTCGAGTGCACCCTCGAGCTCGTCTGCAGCGAGCTCGATCGCGCCGTCGGCAAGGTAGGATTTGGCCTGGTCGATGCGTTGCCGCGCGATGGCATCTGTGCATTGCCGGATCTTGTCCACGAGCGGCGGATGGTCGCAGTCCATATGCGCGCCTAGGGCCTTGTCGTAGGCAAGCTTGGCGGGCCCAAAGTCGCCTTCGGCGAAAAGCGCGTCGGCTTTCTTTTCGAGCGCGTCGGGGTCCGTCGTGAAGAGTTTCTTGAATAGTCCCATCGGTCAGTCGAACTGTTTGGAGCGGCGCTTGGCAGCCTGCTTGAGAGGTCCGGGGATCCCGCGACTGCGAGACAAAGCGCGAAGGTCGTTGCGGCGCAGATGGTTCAGAAATGTCATCGACAAGGCAAGCGGTGTTTTCGGGTTGTTGCACAGGAAGCGCTTGATCTCGTAGCTTCGCAGCCATTCGCGCTTCCTGCCGATGTACCGGAGAACGTCTTCGGAGACCTCGCGGCTCTGCGCGGCGTTCTTGGCCTCGCTCTCGCCCATGGCGGGCGATGCGATCGCCGCCATGGACACCACACGGTTCGGGTCGCGCACCAGGATCGACCGCGCGGCCGCGTTGCCCAGAAGGGCCATGCGAATCTTCTCGCCGACGTTCATGTTCCGGATCTTGGTGTGCAGCGGGATGAATTCCTCTTTGGTCTCTTCGGTGCCGTCGACCTTGTCGCGCTCCACCGCGTCCTGATCGGTGTCTTCGTCGAGGGCCTTGGCAAATAGCTCGTCGCTCGGGAGCGGCTCCTCGCTCGGCTCCGGGACCGGTTGCCCCTGAATCGCCTTCTTGAGCACGTCGAACATCGGAATGCCAGTGAGCTCGACGTCATGGCGCGCCGCGAGCTCGACCAACCGGTCAGCGGTCGACATCCGGGTCTTCTTGTTCTTGTACAGCGCCTCGATGATCGCTGGGGCGCCGATAAGCCGTTGTTGGTTCACGGCGATGATCTCGGTGATCCGCTCGACGCAGTGACTCGAAATACGCGCCATCGTCGCGTCTGCCACGGCGTGGTTCGCCGCGAGTCGTGCCAAGACCTCGTCGTTGTTGGAAAACCGCAGGGCGACCTCGTGGAGGACGCCCCCTGGGAGGTCGGCCTTGCATGCAGGGAGCAATACATTCTCGGGGAGCCCCTCGAGCGTGTTGCGTGCCGCCTGGCTCACTCCCGCGTCGGGATCGGCCGACAGCTGAGCCAACAGCAGGACGAGATCGGCGCCCTTGACCGGGACCATCCCCTTGGCCGCCATCATTCGCGCGGGGACGGGGCCGCTAGGATCGGCGAAACGTCGCAACGCCTCGGGGACGTCGTCCAGCGGTATCGGTAGCTCGGGGGTGGCCAGCATTCGTGGTCTTCGATCTTAGCGGCTATTTGCCCTTGAACTCAGGTTCTCGCTTTTGGAGGATCGCGCTGATGCCTTCCGTGGCGTCTTCCGTGTTCAAGCTTTCGGCCTGGAGCCCGGCTTCTTCGAGCGCGGCCCGGCGGATCTGCCAACCGAGTCCGCGGCGGATCGAGGCCTTCATCGTCTGCACGGCGAGTGGGGCCGAGCCCGCAATACCCCGGGCAATTCGAAATGCCGTCGGCAGCACATCCCCTTCATCCACCGCGTGACTCACCAGCCCGATGCGTAGCGCCTCGCTCCCGGAGATGAGAGAGCCGGTGAACAGGAGCTCGGCGGCGTGGGCGGAGCCGACCAGTCGGGGGAGCACGTAACTGATGCCGAGTCCAGAATGGATCCCTAAGCGCGCGAAATTAGCTCCGTATTTCGAATCGCAGTTGGCGACTCGTATGTCGGCGAGGAGGGCCAGACCGAATCCACCGCCCACGGTGTGGCCATTGAGCGCGGCGAGCACAGGGACTTGGACGTCCAGCACCTGCAGGAACGGCTCGTACATGGCGTAGGAGGCCTCTCGGGATGGCTTGCCGAGATCGCTGCGCTGCAAGGACGAGCGGAGATCGGCGCCGGCGCTAAAGCAGCGGCCCTTGCCCGTGATGAGCAAACAGCGAATATCGGCATCGTTTCGAGCGACTTCGATCTGTTCCGAGAACGCGTCGAGGAGCTCGGGACTCATCGCGTTTCGTTCTTCGGGACGATTCAGGGTCAGGACCCCGATTCGGTCCGCCGATTCGTACTCGACCGCCCGCTTGCCCATGGTCCGGCGACTCTAGCCGGCGCAAGGCCCGCGGCAACCTCGGATTTTCGCCGATTTCTTGCCCCGCGGGAGGCCCCGGGTTAGCCGGATTCTATGCAGGGAACCAAGGTTGTTCGCCCGTTTCCATTCTTTCGCGCCGGTGCCCGAGCGAGTCAGCCCGAGCTAGCGAAGCCGATTCTGGTGTTGGAGGACGTGTACAAGTTTTTCCGACCCGACCAACCGACGCTGCGGGGCGTCAATCTCAAGGTGGAGCGAGGGGAGTTCGCGTTCATCACGGGCCCGAGCGGTGCAGGGAAGAGCACACTGCTCAAGCTCCTCTACCGGGAGCTCATGGTCGATGAAGGACGCGTGCTGTTCTGTGGTCGCGACATCGCTCGGCTCACCGACAAGTCGATTCCCTTCCTTCGGCGCAACCTCGGGATCGTCTTCCAGGATTTTAGGATCATCGATCACTGGACGGTGTTTGAGAACATCGCCATCGCTTTGGAGATCCTCTCGATGCCACAACGGCTGATACGGTCGCGCGTTGCCGAGGCGCTCGAGCGCGTTGGGCTGAACGGCCGCGGAGACGAGCAAACCAGCAACCTTTCCGGCGGCGAGCAACAGCGCGTTGCGGTCGCACGCGCGATCGTTCCCGAGCCGGCTTTGATTCTAGCGGACGAGCCCACGGGGAATCTCGATCCCCACCTCGCGATTGACATCCTGACCTTGTTTGAGGAGATCAATTCGACGGGGACGACCGTGTTGTTCGCAACTCACGATCACTCCCTGATCTCCAAGCGGGATCATCGACTCATCGCGATCGACGAGGGTCGTGTCGTCGAAGCTCAACAGGGGCTCAAACACTGGCCGGGCAGTGGCATTCACACACTTGTGGGGTGAAACGATGGAAGTGAAGAGCGCAATGACACGTGCGAGGCGGGGGCTTCGCGAGGAGCGCCGACTATATATCGTGGCGGTCTCGAGCTTGGCGGTCGCCTTTCTGTGTCTCGGGGCGACGCTTCTCGGGCTGACCAATCTCGATGTGGCCGCCACGCGGTGGGGGCAGAGCGGGCGCATCACGCTCTTCCTCAAGGATGACGCCGATCCGCAGGACATCGCGCAGCTCCGTGTCGTGCTCGAGGGGCTCAGCGATGTGGACGAGGTCAGCCACGTGTCGCCGGAGCAGGCGAAGGCATCCTTCCTCGAAGAGGCTGACGTCGGCGCAGACCTCAGCTCGCTTCCGAAGGAGGTGTTTCCCGCGTCGCTCGAGGTGACCCTCATCAACGGGGTGACGCGCGAGCGGAGCGAGTCCATCGCCACGAGGCTCGGTCAGTTCCGCGCGGTGAGCGACGTCGAGAGTTATCGCAGTTGGTTCCAGAAGCTCGACCACTTGCTGTGGGGGGCTCGTATGCTTGCGGCGGGGCTGGCGGTGCTCGTCATGTTCTGTGTAGTCGCGGTCATCGGGAACACGATCCGCCTCGCGGTGGCGCGCCGACGCCAGGAGATCCAGGTGATGAAGTTGTGTGGCGCGACCAATGCCTTCGTGCGGGGACCGTTCGTGATCGAGGGTATGTTTCAGGGCTTTGCTTCCGCGTTGCTAGCGGTCTTGGCATTGCTGGTGGGGTATCTCTCCCTCCACGAATCGGTCGACTCGACGTTGGCTGTCTTGACGGGAAGTCGTGTGGTGTTCCTCAGCGCGTGGACGTGGCTGGCGCTTCTGATAGGCGGCGGGCTGGTGGGGGCGGTTGGAAGCGCCCTATCGGTGAGGCGCTACCTGTCGGTGTGACATGAAAATCGAAAGCCGAGTCTGGGTTCTGATCGCGATGGCGCTCGTCGCCACGACTGCCGTCGCGGAGCCCGATCCCGGAGTTCCGAGCCTCACCGACGTTGCCTCGGCCGAGGGCGCGATCGCCGAGAATCTCGCTCGCATCGAACATGCGCAGACTCGGCAAGCCCAGATCGACACGGAGATCTCAGGGCTCCAAGGTCAACGGGATGAGGCCAAGGGCCGCTTGCACGAGCGTGCTCGAGCACTCTATCGAATTCGACGCGCCGGCATGTTGCCGGTCGCGGGTGGTTTCGACGCGCTGATGAAGCATCTTGCGAGGGTTCAGCGGCTCTCGAGGATGGTCAAAGCCGATCTCGACACGATAGACTTTCTCGAGCAGCGTGGTGCGGCGCTTCGGGTGGAGAAGAACGATCTCGCGAATGAGCTCGAGCACGCGCAGGTCATGTTGCGTGC
Source organism: uncultured Coxiellaceae bacterium (assembly GCA_964194675.1). GTDB lineage: Bacteria > Myxococcota_A > Polyangia > Polyangiales > Houyiibacteriaceae > SG8-38. The sequence goes on from CAXMND010000098.1 coordinate 10,103, forward strand.
ACTCGAGGCCAAGAAGGAAGAGCTCGAGCATAGCCAACGAAGCGCTTCGCTCTTTCAAGAAACGCTGCGCGGCGAGCGTCGTGAGCCTCCACCCGAAGAGACACTCTCGTATGGCCGAATCCGGGTCTCGGGTGACATGGACGATCTCGGGGACGGTTTCGCCCGAATGCGGGGCGAGCTCGCGCTGCCGGTACAGGGCTCCATGCGGATCGGCGACGCGCAGCGAGAGGGGGCTCCGGGATTGGACTTCTACGGCCGTCCGGGAGGGCCTGTGTACTCGGCTGCCGATGGCCGGGTAGCGTTTTCTCAGACCTACGGCGCGTACGGCCTGATGGTCATCCTCGACCACGGCAACAGCTTCTACACGGTGTACGGAGGCCTCGGGCATGCCGACGTGCAGGTCGGCGACTGGGTCGGGATGAGCACTCGGGTAGGGACGCTTGACGCGACGGGGCCCGATGCGATCTTGTTCTTCGAGGTGCGCCGCGGGACGAAGAGCCTAGACGCGCGCAGCTGGCTCGGCCTCTAGCAGCGACAGTGCCAGCGTCAGCGACAGTGTCAGCGCCAGGATCACTGCCGGTCGGTGCGTCTGGCTAAAGGGCTGGCTCCGGAGTATTGTCGCGCGCGTGGGTGCGTTCTTTGCGTGGGCGGTGGCGGGCGTGCTTCTAGGCGCAGTGGCTTTGGAGCTGACCCGGCGCGGGGCGAATCGACAGGCCACTCGCTTTCCGAACTACGAAGCGCGGGCGTGGGCGATCCTCTTGTGGATTGCTGCGCTGATCTACATCGGCTTCGCGATGTTCAACGGAGCTACTACGGGCTGGGCGCGTGTCGAGGTCGGCGGTGTCGTCGGGTTCGGGGTGGTCGCCGCGTTGGGATGGCGGTGGCCGGTCGCGGTGGGTCTCGGTTGGTTGGCACACGCCATGTGGGACGTTCTGGTCCATCCCGGCGGGCTACCCGGGTACGTACCTTCCTGGTACCCACCGGTGTGCCTTGGCTTCGACGTTGTGGTCGGCGGCGCCCTGATCGTTCGGGTCACGGCGCCCGGTTGGGCTCGCGTGGTGGCTACGGTTGCAGGGGTAGTCGTGTTGTTACCCGCGATCGGGCTCATCGGATGGGAGCTGAGCACACGGCGAGGTGCCGACCGTGCCGCCCAAGCCTTTGCCACCCAGGTCCCAGGCAAGCTCACCGATTTCGGTACGACCGAGACGCTATCGATTCTTCCATTGATCGATTGGCACACGAGCGACCCGGGTCTCCAAACCGAAATGGGGGTCTCGTATCTCATCGAGACCGACGAGCACCGCATCTTGTTCGACGTGGGTCACAACACCGGGCAAGTTTCACCATCGCCGCTCCAGCAGAACATGAAAGCCCTGGGTATCGACCTCGACGACTTCGACACGGTTTTCATCTCGCACAATCACTTTGATCACGTCGGCGGCAAGAAGGCGATCGACGATGGCACCTTCCTGATCGGACTCGATCAGGCACCACTCCCCGGAAAACGCGCGTTCGTGCCAACCCCGCTGAGCTACCCGGGACTCAGCCCGGTTCACGCTGCCGACCCGCTCGTCATTGGCAAGGGTCTGGCCTCTACCGGCACCATTCCGAGGCGGCTGGCGATGGGCTGGATCGACGAGCAAGCGCTGGCGGTCCATGTCGACGGACGCGGCATCGTGCTTATCGTCGGGTGCGGACATCAGACGATTCCCAAACTCCTCAAGCGCTACGACGACGTGTTCGCCGAACCGCTCTACGGTGTGATCGGTGGGCTTCACTTTCCCGTGCCCGACGGCCGGCTAGTCGTCCTCGGAATGAATGCGCAGCGCCGCCTCGGCTCAGGGCGAGGTGTCCTGGAGCCCCTCGGCATGGAGGAGGTGCAGGAGCACCTGAGTATGCTGAAAGGTCGGAACCTCGGCCTCGTTGGCCTTGGAGGGCACGACAGTAGCGACGACGTCATCGCAATGTACCGCGACGCTTTCGACAGGGCCTATCGGGACGTACGGGTGGGGGAGCGCATCACCCTGCCTCCGGAAAACTGACATCGCAGCGCCAGCGTCCGTGTCAGCGCCAGTGCTGGCCTCGTGCTAGTGTCCCACCGCCGGTAGGCCCGTCCGTGTGGCCCCGGAGATATCTTATGCGCACAGAAAAGCCTTTTGTTCCGATTGCTTGTGGTTTGATCCTCGCCCTCTCGGGGTGCAGCTCTGGTTCGAATGAGACCGAGCTTCCCGATCTGGGGAACGTGAGGTTTGGCGACCTCAACGAAGATCAGCTTCGGCGCATGGTGGAAATCGATCCGGCCGATGACGGACCATTCCACATGGTCAACCTGATCAAGTTCAGAGCGAAGGCCGATTACGCCGACGGCAGGGAGACGGATCTCACCGGGCGCGAGGCTGATGCGTTGTACGCACCTTTGGAGTTTCTCGAGGGGATCGGCGCCGAAATCGTGTTCGCGAGCGATGTGGAATCCAACTTGATCACGTTCGACGGAACTACGTGGGAGCAGATCGGCATCGTACGCTACCCCAGCCGAGCGCTCTTTCTCGAGATGGTTCAGGACGAGGAATTTCGAGCGCGGGCGATCCACAAAGACGCGGGCGTGGAGAAGAGCTTGGTGATCGTGGCGGACCTTCAAGAGTCGATCACGCTACCCGAGCGTAGTGACATTCCAAACCCCGCGACCCCTGACGACCGACCAGTCGCCATCGCACACCTACTCGCCTACAACGAGACTGCGGACTACGACCCGGGTTCGAACGAACCGGAGCGTACGGGCCGAGAGGCCATGTCGCTGTATGAGCAGGGGGCGACTACGATTGCCATCGAGCAAGGCGGTGGCCCACTCGCATGGTTCGAGGTCGAGGGCGTTTTCATCGGCGACGAGCGCGAGTGGGACGAGTTCCGGATCAACCTTTTCCCAAGCCATGCGGCGTTCGATGCGGTCGTTGACGACCCGACCCGCCAAGCGGGCGAGGTGCATCGCGTGGCGGCGATCGAGGACACGTACACGACGGCGAATCAAATCATCATCGATCAGCTTTCGGAGGGAGACTCGGGCGGTGGGGGCGTTCTCGAAGTGACCGACAACGGGACCGGCACGATATGCTCTGACGACACTGCATGCGAAGGACAAGAGGCCAACAAGTGTCTTGCCGACGGCGGCGCGGGCTTCTGCACAGTCGAAGGATGCACCGCAGGGACCTGCGAGGGCGAGTACGTATGCTGTCACGACTGCGCCGACTTCGTGGCCGACCTTCTACCCTTCGAGGGTTCGGCGTGCTTCCCCTCATCGCAGACCGGCCAACTCACCGGCATCCCGATGTGCACCTGCGACTAAAAGCCCCGCAGACAGTGTCAGCGCCAGCATCAGTGCCAGCGTCAGTGACGGTGTTCGATTCGTGTTAGCCTCTCAGTCGCTGAGGCCGACATGTACAGCAGGTTCATCAACTGGTTTTCGACGACCCCGTCGGGCGCTGGCTTGTGATCAACCTTGCCGCTCGGCTCGATCCGGTTTTGTACAAGCTCACGGGCGGCAAGCTGACGACGGTTGGCCCGCAGGTCATTCCTCAACTCGTCCTGACGTCCACGGGTCGCAAATCGGGACAGAAACGCAACGTGCAGCTTGGGTTCACCGCAGATGGGCCCGACTACCTGATCGTTGCGAGCAACCTCGGCGGGAAGAGCCACCCCGGCTGGTCCTACAACCTCGACGCGAATCCCAACGCCCAGATCCAGCTCGGAGCGGACACCAAGAATGTCGTCGCGTCGCGGATTTCGGACGAAGAAAAAGAGACACTTTGGGCGCGGATCTCGGCGACGATTCCGCAAATGAAATCGTACAGCGTCCGCACCGATCGGAACATCAGGGTGTACCGGCTCCGAGTCGGCTAAAGGGGGACTGTCCCCGTTTACTGGCCGAGGTTGACGGCTTGGAAGTTGGTGGCGTAGGCCAGGAGGTCGTCGAGGTCTTTCCTAGTGATCTTGCCATCGTCGAAGGCCGGCATGTCGTCGCCGCCCGAACGGACCTGCCAGCGCATCTGCGCAGGGGTGAGCATCTTGCCCACGATCGCGGGGCCATCGCCCTCCATGCCGTTCGGGTGGCAGCCTTCGCAAAACATCGCGTAGACCTCCTCACCCGCAGCCGAATCGCTCGACTCCATCGGGTACTCGAAGTCCTCGACGTTCAACGCCGTGGTGGTTTCACCCTTCGAGCACGCGAACGCAAACGCCAGCATGCCGACCATCAGACCCAGGATCAGTGTCTTCCCCATTTCGCTTCCTCTCCCTGCGGTCTGGCTACCTTGGCCGTGCCGCTTCTTTTCCCTTGGGGCGCAGCTTTAGCAGCTTTTCACCCTGAACCTGAAACGCTTTGGTGTCGTCGTGCACCAGGTCGCTATGGCAAGAGGCCTTGGACTGTCCGCCTACGGCGTCCCGCGTCTTGCTAGCGAGCCGGTGGATCTCTTCTGGCGAAAGGTGGCCGCGCGTCTGCAGGACTTCTTGCTGATCAGGGGTCAACGCGGGCGATTTCAACACGCGCTCCCTCTGGAAACCGTCGGCCTTGCCAGACTCGAACTCGACGATTTCCTTGGAGATTCGAACCGAGCACCAGTCATGCCCGCACATCGCGCAAAAGTCGGTATCGACGTCCAGATCCTCGTCGTGAAGAGCGCGTGCGGTATCGGTGTCGAATGCGAGGTCGAAGTGTTTGTCCCAGTTGAGCGCAGCCCGTGCGCGGGTCAGGTCATCGTCCCAGTCTCGCGCGCCGGGAATACCGAGGGCCACGTCGGCGGCATGCGCCGCGATCTTGTAGGCGATGCACCCCTGCTTCACGTCGTCCTTCTTGGGCAAGCCGAGATGCTCTTTCGGGGTGACATAGCAGAGCATTGCAGCGCCGTGATACCCGGCTGACGTGGCTCCGATCGCGCTGGTGATGTGGTCG
>CAXMND010000099.1:0-18346 GCA_964194675.1 uncultured Coxiellaceae bacterium
GGATCGATGGCAGGTTCACGCGTTCAAGGTGTTCTGGGCCCTACAGTTCGTGGTGTTTTCACGGATCCTGTTCCGCGCGACCGATCTTCAGAACGCGATCGATGTCACGGCGCGCCTCGGGAGCGGCACGTACACCGTCGCCCAAGTCTCCGCAGGGGTGTGGGCGATGCTGGTCCTCACCTTCCTCGCCCACTACACACCAAGGCGGTGGTTCGATTCGATCGAAACACGGTTCATGGCCATGCCGGCGCCCGCCCAGGGGGTGGCGCTCGCGTGTCTCGGTTTCGCGCTCAGTTTCATCGCAACCAGTGAAGTCGTCCCTTACATCTATTTCCAATTCTGATGATCAAACGAACGCTCACACAGCCAAGCCCCCTCCAGCACCTCACGATCGTGACGGCGTTCATGCTGGTTGCCTGCGCGCTGACGTACGTCGTGCCTCGGCTTCATGCGATTCGGCCATGGATTCCGAGTGAAGAGGGGATTCCGGTCGTGCGGCTCTTCGGGCAATGGGGTGAGATTCCGGCTTTCGCTGGTCATGGAGGTTCGTATCGTACGTCCACTACAAGCGCGATCACCGCGGACCGGCTCGCTGAGACCGTCGGCGAAACCGTGGCCGCGAATTTGGGCGCTGCCGCGGTCGTGAAACCAATCCGAAAGCCTTCGGGGCGCGTGGCCATCGACCCCTCGGAGTACGCCGGCATCTCGGTATTCGTCGAGGACCCAACAGGCCTTGGCATGGCCCCCTTCTATCGCGCGCTCGAAAAGACGGCGAAGGAAGAAGCCGGAGCGATCACGCGAGTCGGTCACTATGGCGATTCGAGCATTGCAACCGACCTCATTACATCGACGGTCCGAGAGCGCTTTCAACATCGCTTCGGTGATGCGGGACACGGGTTCGTCATTGCGGCGAAGGGATACATCCCCTACCAACATCGGGGCGTCCGCCAATCGTCCAACGAAGACAGTTGGATTACCCGTGAAGTCGCACGTCGACAGGATCGTCACGGGCACTACGGCTATGGAGGCGTTCAATCGAGAGCGCAGAGAGGCGCATGGGCGCGCGTGGGCACGGCTCAACGTGGAGAGCTCGGCACCAAGGCATCACGCTTCGATATCTATTACCAGGAGCAGCCACGCGGTGGAACGTTCTCCGTGCGATTGGACCGCGGCGACTGGGAGCGGGTCTCGACCAAAGCGCCCGAGCTCGGCGATGCGGTCTACTCGATCGAAGCCCCCGATGGTCCGCATCAGGTCCACTTCCGCTACACGAGGGGTGGCCCGGTTCATTTCTATGGGGTGGTCGTCGAGCGAGATGGGCCAGGGGTGGTCTACGACTCGCTCGGCCTGGTCGGGGCACGCGCCAATCGGCTTCTCAATTTCGAAGAGGCACACCTCGCGAGACAGCTGCAGCAGCGCGGCACCGACCTCATCGTGCTGGGGTTTGGCGGAAACGAGGCCAGCGACGACAAGACCGAAGAGGTTTTCTACGAGGACTACGCGAGAGTTCTCGCCCATATTCGCCAGGGACGCGAGGACTTGGGTTGCCTGGTGTTTGCGCCGCTCGACCAAGCTTCACGCCAGCGCGGCCGAATCCGAACGATGGATACGATCCCGCGAATCGTCGCTGCCCAGCGTCGGGCCGCCTTCGAGGCTGGATGCGCCTTCTACAACACGTGGGAGGCGATGGGCGGGCAGAACGCGATGCGACGCTGGTACAAGGCGCGACCCCGACTCGCCATGAGCGACTTCCGACACGCTACACCCGCGGGCTACGAGGTCATCGGCAACATGTTCTACAAGGCTATGCTGGCGGGCTTCGCCGACTACTTGGCCGGTGGCCCGTCGGAGGGCCCAGCGTCGGCCGAGGCCGAAGACCCCAACCCGGCACCGGAGTCGCCTGAAGCCGGCATTCCCTCGAGCAGCGCCGAGAGCAGCACCTCGCCCAATCGCTGATAACCGAGGCGCGTGTAGTGGATGTGATCCTGCGAAGCGTAGGCGGGATCGCTAGCAGCCCACTGCACCATCGAGAGAGCACCACCTTGGAACGCGACGAGATCGAAGAAGCCGCACCCATGCTCGAGTGCGACGCGATGCTGCACTTCGATCAGCTCCGCGGTTCGAGAGCGATCCTCGAAGACGCGCTCCTCGACCTGCATTGGACGATCGGACGGGCCGATCAAGAGGCAGGACGCGTCGGGGACAGTATCACGCATGCGCTGAACGACGGCACGCAAGTCACGTTCGTAATCTTGAAGTGGTGACTCGTCACTACTTTCGTTCGTCCCATAGGCCAAGACGACCAGGTCGGGGTCACGGCGTCGAAGATGTTCCTGATAGAGGGTGTCGTCCCACAAGAGCTGATAGCGCGCGCGCGACCCATTGATGCCGAGCGTATCGACGACGACCCCCGGTTGGTCGCGCTCGACCGTGAGGCCGAAAAGCCATACCGGGCGTTTGCTGAGGGTTCGAATTTCGAAGCTATGAGGCCCGTCTGGGACCCGGAACGTCGCGTAGCCGGGTTCCGTTTTCGAGGCGCGGGTCGAAATCCGCCTAGCTCTTCGGTTGTCGATCAGGACATCCAGATCGCCTCCACGGGGCGTCTTCAGATAGTAGAGCTCGAAAAAGCCGGCGTTCCGCCCGTACTCGCCATCCACAGCGGTTCTGACTGAGCCGAACGACCCGGGCCCACTACTCGCCATCGCAACCCCGGCAATTCCAACCCGCTCAACATCGGAGTCGCCAACACGGATGCGATGAGTCTTCCAACGCTTCCCATCGCTGTCGATGTTGATGTCTCGGTGTCGATAGCTTCGCCAGGGATGCACGGGCACGACGAAGCCATGACCTGCATCGCCGAAGCTCGCTTGCAGCTCACGTCGGATGTGCCCGGTGAAAAGGTCGCTCGCGACGTGGGAAGCCCCAAAAAATACCAACCGCGCTTGCCCTTCGCCAGCTCCCGCCCGAGCCAACGCGTCGTGCAGGGCTTTCATGGACTGGCCGTCGCGATCCTCGATCCCGATATCCAGCCCCAACTTGTCGTTGGGCGGCGGCTGAAGGAGACGAGGCCCCATACGTTGAGCCGACTTCACGGCCTTGACGACTCCAGTCTCGTCGATCGCAGCGGGCGCCGTCGCGTCGGCCGACGTAGTGGCAGCGCCGTAGCCGAGCGTCCACGCCCCAGCCAACGCCAACCCCGCCGAAACGACCGCCAACGGAGAGCCCCATGGATTCCCAAGCCGCACGTCCCCACAATGGCGATCCATCCCGATCCAGTCAAATTGAGGTGAACCCCGGCGAAAAGTCGGCCATTATTCGCGCCACCCACACCCCCCAATGACTCGCCGATGGAGTTGCTGACCCGCATTCAAGAGAATTGGATCGTCCTGCTGATCCCGGTGATCAGCGCCGTGGTCGGATGGTTCACGAATGTTGTCGCCATCAAAATGATGTTCCATCCGGTCGACTTCATGGGCATCCCTCCCTACTTGGGATGGCAAGGTGTAATCCCGACCAATGCCCTGCGACTCGCCAAGATGTCGAACGCTTTGATCACGGGGAAGCTTCTGTCGTTGCGTCAGCTCTTCGATGCGAGCTTCAGCGCGGAGGCTTTCCAGGGCAAGCTCGGCGCGGTCATCGACGACATTACGGAGCAGGTGATCGACGAGGTCGCTACGAAGCACGCCAAACCGGTCTGGGACAATGCAGGCGAGTTCATGCAGAACAAGGTGCGCGCTCAGGTGCGCGTCGAGATCGTCGACGTCACACGCGCCATCGCGATGGACATGGCCGACGACATCGACAACATCCTCAACATCGAAAAGACGATTCTCGATGCCATGGAGCGCCACAAAGCGCTCATGGGCGAGATGTTCTACGAAGTCGGCCGCAAAGAATTCAAGTTCATCGAGCGCTCGGGACTCTACTTCGGCTTCCTCCTCGGCATCGTTCAGATGGTGGTGTGGGTGCAGTATCCAGCGCCGTGGATCTTGCCCGCTGCGGGGTTCGGCGTTGGCTACCTGACCAACTGGATCGCTCTCAGGCTGGTGTTTCAGCCTCGAGAGGCGGTGAAGATCGGTCCGATGACCGTGCAAGGGCTCTTTCACAAGCGTCAGGCCGAAGTCGCCGAAGCGTTTGGCCGAACGGTGGCCACCAAAGTACTCAATGCCGACAACATCGTCATCTCGGTCATGGACAGCCCCGGCGCTACGCGGATGAACGAGATCGTCGAGCAACGGGTCGGCGAGCTCATCGACAAGTATGAAGCCCACCCGATGGCCACCATGGTGCTCCCCGCGGAAGAACGCCCCGCGCTCCGCGCCGAATTGCTCGAACGAATCCAGAAGGAGTGGCCGAAGCCTGGGGGGTTTTTCCATACCTTCTCCGGAGAGGCGGTGGACCTTCAGGGGGAGCTCGAGAGCCGAATGGCTGCGCTCGACAGGGCTAGCTACGAGGGCGTGCTCCGGCCTGCGTTTCAACAGGACGAGTGGAAGCTCATCCTCGCGGGAGCCGTGCTCGGTGCAACGGCCGGCATATTGCAACTCGTGTACATCTTCGGTGACGCCATGGAGCGCCTCAGCCAATAGACCCCGACCGCTTGGCGAACGCCTGCTCACCGGCTAGAACGTGGCGCCGTGGACCGGACCGCCACCCTTCTCGTTTGCTGCCCCGACCGAAAAGGCCTCGTCGCCGCGCTCGCGCAGGTGCTTTACGGCCACGGTGCGAACATCCTCGACGCCGACCAACACACGGACCCAGTCGCCGGCCAGTTCTTCCAGCGAATCAAGTTCGACCTCTCGGAGCTGCATACCGATCGGACCAGCCTCGAGACGGCTATTGGAGAAGTCGCCGACCGTTTCGGAATGAGCTGGCGACTCGCGGACGGCAAGCGGCGAGCCCGAATGGCGATCTTCGTCTCGAAGTATGACCACTGCTTGTACGACTTGCTCCTCCGGCAGCGGTCCGGAGAGCTCGCGGCCGACATCCCACTCATCATCAGCAACCACGCGGACCTCGAACCGGTCGCCGCGCAGTTCGAGATCGCGTTTCACCATCTTCCCGTCACCAAAGAAACCAAGCGGTCTCAGGAAGACAAGGCGATCGAGCTCATGCAGACCGCCAACGTCGATCTGGTCGTGCTGGCCCGCTACATGCAGATCCTCACCGAGGACTTCCTCCGAACCTATCCGAACCAAGTCATCAACATCCACCACTCGTTCCTGCCAGCCTTCATGGGTAGCAAGCCATACCACCGCGCCTACGAACGCGGTGTGAAGTTGATCGGTGCAACTGCGCATTACGCCACTGCAGATTTGGACGAGGGACCGATCATCGAACAGGACGTGGTGCGCTCTTCTCACAGGGATTCCGTGGAGGATCTCGTGCGCAAGGGTCGCGACCTCGAGAAGGTCGTGTTGGCGCGGGCGGTGCGATGGCACCTTGACGATCGCATCCTCGTCTATGACAACAAGACAGTGGTCTTCGACTGATACGTCCCACAGGAGGTTGCATGTCCGACAGAGTCCAACTCACCATCGATAACGGCGTGGCGACCGTTCGTCTTTCGCGCCCCGACAGGCTCAACGGCCTGGACCCCGAAATGTTCGACGCATTGATCGAGACGGGGAAACGCCTGGCTGCAGACAACACGATTCGCGCGGTTGTTTTGCACGGCGAGGGCAAGGGGTTTTGCGCCGGCCTCGATTTCCAGGCGTTCATGGCCGCAGACGGGGGTGCGAAGAAGCTGCTCGAGCGCGGCAGCGAAAGCCCGGCAAATGTCGCGCAGCGCGCCGCATGGGTTTGGCAGGAAATCCCGGTGCCCGTGATCGCCGCGGTGCACGGGGTCGCGTTCGGAGGCGGCTTGCAGATCGCGCTCGGCGCTGACCTCCGCTACGTCAGGCCGGACGCGAAGCTCTCGGTGATGGAGATCAAGTGGGGACTCATTCCCGACATGTGCATCACGCAGACCCTGCTTCGCCTCGTTCCAATCGATCTCGCGAAGGAGCTCACGTTCACGGGCAGAATCCTGTCGGGGACCGAGGCGGTCGAGCTCGGTATTGCCACCAAGGTTTGCGGGGATCCTCTCGAAGAGGCGCTCGGCATGGCTAAGGTCATCGCCACGAAGTCGCCACACGCCATTCGAGCAGCGAAGAAACTTCTAAATGAGGCCCCGGGGTTGTCGCGTGCCGATGCACTGAAGCTCGAGACCGAGCTGCAAGTTCCGCTACTCGGAAGCCCAAATCAAATGGAAGCCGTGCAGGCCAACATGACGAAGCGCGATCCCTCGTTCGCCGACCCGGAGTGATCAGGACCCAGGCGGCCGGGACGCCGCCCTCGGTTGGTACTGACAACAATCGGGCGGACACACATCGTGCGAGGGGCCACGCTTGCCAACCGCTTGCCGGGTTTCAGTTCGGCCAAGGCGCTCCTCGATGAGCTCGCGGATCATGGAGACGAAAGCGGGGTGCGTTCCGACAGTGGGCGCCCGCGTGAGTGTGATTCCTAGGTTATTCGCGTGATTGCGCGCCTCGATGTCGAGGTCCCAGACTATCTCCATGTGGTCCGAAAGGAACCCCACTGGCGCGACGACGACATCCTTGACGTTGATCTGTGAGAGAGCGTCGAGATGGTCCAAGATATCGGGGCCTAGCCACGGCACGTGCGGGGGGCCGCTTCGGCTCTGGTAAATCAGCTGCCAATGATCGTTGTGCGCCCCCTCGGCGACGAGGGCAGCTGTCTCCTCGAGCTGATCCGTGTAATCCGAGCCCTCCGCCATCGCGCACGGAATGCTGTGGCCGCTAAACGCAACGCGCGCGCTTTCCCGACGGTCTTTGGGAAGCGTCTCGAGAGCCTCGAGCAAACGGTCGACATTGGCTTCTATGAAGCCCGGGTGGTTGTAGAACACGCGCAATTTGTCGACCTCGGGAGCGCCCTCGCCCACTTCCTCTTGGGCCCTCTCGATGTTCTCGCGATACTGCCTACAACCGCTGTAGCTGCTGTACGCCGACGTCACGAAGGCGAGCGCGCGCTTTCTTCCGTCTTCTTTCATCTGGCGCAGGGCATCCCCCAACGTGGGATCCCAATTTCGGTTACCCCAATAGATCGGAAGGTCGATGTCGTTCGCCTTCAGCTCCTCCTCGAGGGCGGTGATCAAGGCGCGATTCTGATCGTTGATCGGGCTTTTTCCGTCGAAATGGTAGTAGTGCTCGGCGGTTTCCAAGAGTCGTTCCTCGGGAACGTTCTTGCCTCGGACAACGTTTTCGAGGAACGGCACTACATCCTCGCGTCGCTCGGGCCCGCCAAAAGAAACGAAGAGCACGCTGTCGTACTCCGGACTGTTATCCTCGCTCACGGCCGAACTCTCGCCCCTAAAATCGCCGGTGGCAAGTGAACGGTCTTGCCAAGCGATCCCAGCCGTGCTCTAGGTCGGTTGTGCGGGTCACGATCCTCGGGAGCGGGAGCGAGGGGAACGCGCTTCTCTTGGAATCGGACACGGCGAGCATCGTCGTGGACGCCGGTCTCTCACACCGACAGCTCGTCGCCAGGCTCGCCGTCCTCGGGCGGGGGGCACCCGACGTTTCGGCGGTGATCATCACGCACACTCATACCGACCACGCGGCGCACGCCTCGGTGTATGCGACACGATGGGGCTGCCCAGTTCGTGCGACCGCCGCTACCTTGAAGTCACTCCGGCTGCGTCCCTCGATCAAAACGAGCCCTTTCATCGTCGGACGCCGGTTTCACGTGGGCGACATCACGGTACACAGTCGCGCCATTCCCCACGACGCGCCTCAGATGGCCTTGGTGTTCGAAACACCGGTCACCACGATCGGCCTGGTAACGGACCTCGGCCACGTCCCGAAAGACTTGCCGCGCTTCTTGAGCCGGTGCGACACCCTCCTTCTCGAAAGCAACCATGACCCGGAGATGCTTCGGATCGGCCCTTACCCTGTGGCCGTCAAGAGGCGGATTGCCAGCTCTCTCGGACACCTGTCCAACGAGCAAGCGAGCGACCTCCTAGCCGGCCTTCTGCACACGCCGGCCCGCGTCGTGTTGATGCATCTCTCTGCGACCAACAACTCGGTTCGGCTCGCGCGCACCTCGGCCGAAGCCGCCCTCGGTCATCAAGGCACTCAGCTCTTCGTGGCGCAACAGCATGAAGCCATGGAGCTACCATTCGTAGGTGCCCAGCAACTCCAGCTCGGGCTGTAACCTGTGGGCCTTTGGTACGACGAGACCTTCAACGATCACACCCGACTCGGCCTCCGAGTCAAAGAGACCCTCTTTTCCGGCGAGAGCCCCTATCAAAAGGTCGAGGTGATCGACACGGTCGGTTTCGGGCGGGTTCTCGTCATCGACAAGGTCTTCATGACGAGCGAGTACGACGAATTTCTGTACCACGAAATGCTCGTTCACCCGCCGCTCACGACTGCCCCGGACATCGAGCGGGTCCTCGTGATCGGGGGCGGCGACGGCGGGACCGTACGTGAAGTGCTCCGACATCCCGACGTGAAAGAGTGTGTGATGATCGAAATCGACCCGATGGTCGTCGACGCATCGAAGGAGTACTTACCGAGCATCGGAACGGCTTGGGATGACCCTCGACTCGACGTGCGTTTCATCGACGGCATCGAATACGTGAAGCAGAGCGAGGATCCCGAGTACGATGTCGTGCTTCTCGACGGAACCGATCCCGTCGGGCCGGGCGCGGTACTCTTCGATCAAGCCTTCTACGAGGGATGCAAACGAATGCTCGCCCCTGACGGCGTCATGGCTCTTCAGAGCGCATCACCACTTCTGATGATGGACGTGTTTGTCGAAACTCAACACAAGCTGCGCGGCATGTTCGCAGAAGTGCATCCGTACATGGGGCCTGTACCCCTCTACGGTACGGGCACCTGGAGTTGGACTTGGTGCTCCGACACCGGTGAGCCGCTTAGAGCGATCCAGGAGCGGCAAGCCGAGATCGTGGAAGGGTCGAAGGCATACAATGAAGAGCTTCACAGAGCGGTTTTCGCCCTACCCAATTACGTGAAACGCGCCCTGAGGCTCTGACGCTGTCGCTGCCGCTGTCTCTAAAGGTCCCGAAGGTGACTCTCCACCACGGTCCGGTCCACCGGCGCTTGCACGAACTTGCGGGCAGGCTTGATGCGCAGGAGGTGGAAGAGCGCACCCGTCAGCGAGAGGCCGGCGGCGACGATCGATAGGGTTGGCAGCGGTCCGGGGTCGGCATCAACACCTTCGATTCGTGTCCACGCCAGAAGCGTGAAGCCGACGGAAAGGGCGCCGCAACCCAGTGTCCACAGGATCACTCCCAGTAGAGGTGGCGTGCCTTTGGCCACGTAGCTGGCCAGCTCGCGGGCTGAGAAGAAGTCCAGGAACCAGCCGGTCTCCTCGTCCACGCTCCGATGCTGGATCGGTTTCAGCACTTTGCCCGTGATCGGATCCAGCGCATCCAAGCCCTCGACATGCTGCGCTACTCCTTCGCGAATCTTGCGATGATTCTTCTCGCTCAAGGGGTACCACCACATGATCGACGCGCCCACCAAGTTGAAAGCCGCCGGCACCAGCGCGAACAACACCCGCATGGTGAGTAGCACCTCCGGGCTCTGATCCTGATTGGGCACGTAGCCGACGCCTCCGAGGACAGCCAGAGGGATGGCAGCGCCGGGTATCAAGGCGAACTTGGGGATGATGGACCACAGCGAGCTGAATTGGGCCTCGCGGCGCTTGCCGGTGTGGAGCTCGTCGTAGTCGATCACGTCCGCGTGCATCGCGCCGCCGAGGAACAACCAGACTTGAGACTGCATCCCCACGTACAGCTCTATGAAGAGCACCGTCATTTGATCGCCCTCGCCAACGAAGAAGAGCGAGATCCCGCCAGTGACTCCGATGAAGGCATTGAGCAACCAGACTGGCAGCTTGCCGATGCGTCGCACCAACTTCATCCACAGCGGCAGACACAAAACCCCCGAGCTTAGGTACGCCACGATGAGAATGGCCGTCCAGAACGGTGAGGCCTTCAGCACGTACTCTACGAAGAAGGGCATGAGCATCGCCGGGATGGCGACCGGAATCGCCGTGATCACGTGGGAGACGAACATGATCCGGAAAGGTTTGTTGCGCAGGGCCCGGCGCACACCCGGCACGAAGGGAGTCTCACCCCGGCCCGCGAACTCTTTGCGCTCCTTGATCTTGAACAGGAACCAGAAATTCAGAAGCAGGTAGACAACCACGTAGGCGCCGGCCTGCAGCGCCATCTTGTAGCGCGGGTCGTTGGTCAGCCCCAAAAAGAGGCTGGAGCCGGTCATGCCGGGAGGCGGGCTGCCTATCAACGCCGGTGCCATGGCGCCCGCCACCGTCCCGAGGCCCACGAAGAAGGCAAGCGTACCGAAGAGTTGCGCCCGATGTGTCGCGTCCAGCGTCAACTCGGCACCCAGGGCGATGCGCGGTACGGAGACCGCCGTGACGAATAGAAAACTGACCAGGTAGCTACACAGGAACCACCACATGACGCCACGCACCGACAGCTCCGCGCTCGGCGTCAGCATCAGGTAGAAGGCCACCGCATTGCCCACGACGCCGACAAAGATCCAAGGTTTGCGGCGGCCCCAACGCGAGTTGGTGTGGTCGCTGATGTAGCCCATCATGGGATCGGTGATCGCGTCGAGTGCGCGACCGGCGGCGATGGCGATGGCGAATAGCCCGGCGGGGAGCAACACCACGTCCACGTAGAACTTGCCCATGTAGACACCCAGCAACACCGCCATGGCGGCGCCAATGAAACCCTGCATGCTGAATGCCAGGCGCGTGCTCAGAGTGAGCCGTTCCCGGTCCGCGGCGCTTTCCGCCGGCGCGCGCGGTTCAGCGCTCTGCATCGGTTCTGCCTTCCTCGCTCAGAGTTGAAGTTTCTCTGGGTTGCCCCGACGAATCTCTGCGGTGACGGCCAGATTGCCGCCGTCGTCGAAGATCTTGATCTTCTCGCCGTCGCGGTACCAGCGACCGCAACTCTCCTTCTGGTCTTGCCAGCGGCTCCACGTTACGCACACCTTGCCCTCGTCGGTGATGCGGTAGGTCCCGTTGTCCTCTTCGTCGGCGGACGGGATCTTGGCCGATACTTTGCCATCGTCTCCATAGAAGGCGTGGTATTCGGTACGGTCCAGCGCCTCGAGTACTCCGCTCACCGTGTTGCCCGGGACCTCCTCGCGCAGGTATTCCACGGAAGCCTGCTCGAGGTCGCTATCGAGCTTGGCGACCTCCAAATCGGTGCGCATTTCGAGCTTCTTGGAATTACCTTTCTCGATCTTGGACACCGAGCTGACCCCGCCCTTGTCCTGGAAGACCTTGTACTCGTCACCCTCCCGGTAATAGGTGTTGCAGGCCGGACTGTTTCTCCAGCTTTCCTTGTTCCAGTCGTTGCAGACCTGACCCCGGTCGTTGACCCGCCAGGTGCCGCGGGCGTTGTCTTTGACCGGACCGCTTATTTGGCCGCTGATACGTCCGTCCGCGTCGTAGTAGACGACGAAGTTCATGCTGTACTGGGGGATAATCCCCACCTGGGTATTGCCCGTGAACAGCTCCAGGGCCTCCTGCTTGCTCAGAGGCTCAGCGCCGTTGGCAAGGGCCCGTTCTTTGTCGCTCTTGATGCAACCGACAAACAGCAGGGTCAGCATCGACAACACAATAACGGTGATCTTCATGAGTTGACGCAATTCTGGGGCTCCGCGATCAGGGGTCGATCCTACGTGGTTCTGTCACCCAACCACACTGAGAAGTCCGGTGCGAAACCGCCTTTGCGCGGTGTGCCTCGTAAGTCCTCGTAACCATTGGGCGAGCGGGGGGGTAGCGTGTCCCCTCATTCCGCGGCGCGGGAAAGGCTGCGTAGGGTCAACCAGTCCGCGACGAAGCGCCAGTCGTCGCCGAGGATGCGCCGCGTGAGGGTGCCGACTACTGCGAATGACAGAACGACCGTCGCCGCTTCGGCGGCGAGCAACTCGCCCACGCCCCAATCGCAGTTGAGCTTGATCGCGACGGCGGCTGCGCAGCCCGGAATACAGATGGCCAAAGTCTGCAGGTAGCCCTTCATTGGAAACGTTCGCCGCATCGAAACGTCTGAACAGACCGACATGAAATACATGTAAATGGCGACCTGGGGAATGAACGCGATCAGCGTGCCCAGGGCGGGGCCAAGGAAACCCACGGTCATGACCAGCGGCGTGCTGATGACTACGTTTGCGAGGAAGGAAACGACGCTGGCCCGCAGTACGAGATTTGGACGGCCCGCCGCAACGATGATCGTGCCAAACGCGGTGATGCGCCCCATGCTCAAAATCGAGTAGATGCGCAGCACGTTTGCCGCCGGCGCGTAGCCGGCCGGAAACAACAATGCAATGATCTCCTCCGCTGAGACCACGAAGATCGCGGCGAGCGGGACGACGATGAGCATGCTGCCGAGCGCCTGGCGTCGCCATGTCTCGATCGCAGCAACCTTCTTACCCTCTTTGTACAAGACGGCGAACAATGGTGCATACGCGACGCCGATGGCGTATGCGAGGCTGGGAATCAAGGGGACTTGCCAGCTGCCGGCTTGATACTCGGCGTAGACAGCCTCGCTAAAGAAAAACAGGATGAGATACTTGTCGACGTGATTGTTTAGGTTTGCGACTATTTCCTGAGCGCCGAGCGGTAGCGCAAACGAAATCATTTTTCGAGTGCTGATCGGAGAGGTCGTCGCGGCGATTCCCCGGTAGACGTGGTGAACGACCCACCATGTCCCGGCGCCCAAAAGCAACCCAACGATGCTCAGCGAAAAGAAGGCGGTCTGAATGCTGTAGCCAAGTGCAAGGGGAACGAGTACAGCGACCAAGAGGGTGATAGCCCGCACCGCGCCGGCCACAGCAGCTGCTTTGGCCCGCTTCTCGAGGATCAACAGGTTCGGCAGAAGACGTGAGGGGATGTCTCCCAGCGGATACAGCGCGACGGCCCACAGATGTCCGAGCACGCCGTCGCCTTCCGCGCCGGCGAACAAGCCGGTTGCGATCAGAGCAACGGAACACACCACAGCGATCCCGAGCATCACATTCAGGGCACGGCGTGTGATCGCGTACCGTTCCTCGTCGGGTCGTTTTGGCAAGTAGAACGACAAGACGGCTGGCAGGTTGACGGTGAGCACCACTGCGGCGGTGCTGTAAATCAATAAAACTTCACCCAGGAGCCCGAAGTCTGTCTTCGAGACGAGTCGAGCCACGACAATCGGGACCAGCACTTCGGCGAGCCTGGCCGCGAACTGCCCATAGACGAGAATTCCAGCTCGGTATGCTTCGACGGACTTGGCCACGTGAAATTAACGATGCGCGCCGGCGTCTGATTGAACTACTTTGGGGCGCAGGGTAAGAGACAGGCGCCGCCGCCTCTGGCGTCGCGTTCGTATGGACAAGCTACCCTTCACAGTTGTGCATTACGGTGGCAAGGACCCGAGGTCAACAACCGGTGGTGTGGAGACTTTTGCCCGTAACCTGGCGCTCTCGTTTCAACGGGTCGAGTTCATGACCCCACGCGATCGCGATTTCGATCGCGTTCGTCGCAAGCGCATCCCGGTCATTTGCGACAACCAGCGTGTGCGGGACTGGCCGAAGGATATCCCCGTCGTCGGGTTCCAGCACGGCTTCGCCACGGAGAAAGCATGGGTGACGAAGTCGCCAGGCCACCTTGTGATGGCCACTGGGCAGTGGTTGGCCTCCCGACGACCCAACACTCTGTGGGTCGCTTGTGCGGAGTGGATCGCCAAAGCGTTTTCCGAATCGTTTGGCACCCGCACAGAAGAGGTCATCTACCACCCGATCGATGTCGAGCGTTTCGATGGCCGCCTCGACAACCACGGATCGCGCCTGATCCTCCACGACGGGCGTACACGTCACAAAGGCAAGCATCTCCTTCCAAAGCTTCGAGACGCGTACCCGGACTGGACGTTCGAGCCACTTGCTTGCAAGCCAGAGGAGGTTCCGGACCGCATGCGTAAGGCACGCGCGTTCATCCATCTGAGTTCATACGAGGGCAACAGCATCGTCTGCAATGAGGCGATGGCAATGAATCTGCCCTGCATGTTCACCGACGTAGGCCTGATGCGCGACTCCGGGCGACCACAAGACGTTCGCGTCATCTCCGCGAAACGTGCTTTTTCCGATGCGCGATATCTTCACGACGAGCTCGGCGCCTTCCTCCATTCGCTCGACACCCAGTCGTACGCACCGCGTCGGTGGACGCTGGCGAATGCGACGGCCGAAGTAGCCCTCGAGCGCTGGGCACGCGCAATGGACGCGTTCTTCCAAATGGCTGGCTGGTCGCCTAGCGCCTCGCGTGCGTTTCTAGCTCGGTCCTGAGCAAGATCTGCTAGAAGGGCCCAAATGCTGAACACGATGCAAAGGCGGTGGCGCACGCGCGGTACGGACATCTACACGGACGTCCACGTCCCCCTCGAGTTCCACGGCAGCGACTACGGTGGCTGGGCCATTGCCGCCGACAGCTTGAGCGCGGACAGCGTGGTTCTGTCGTTCGGCATCGGAGAGGACGTCACATTCGACGAGGCGATCATCGGCAAGTACTCGTGCACGGTGCACGCATTCGACCCGACGCCGAAAGCACTCGCGTACGTGGAGCCGTTCGCCAGCAACAAGCTCAGGGTTTACCCGTCGGGACTCGGCGCCAAGGACCAGAACTGTACATTCTATCTTCCCAGGAATCCGCGGTACGTTTCCGGCAGCACTTCCCGCTCCAGACATCTGCAAGACGAGGCCATCGAGGTCATGCTTTGCACCTTGGAAACCACCATGCGCGAAACTGGCGTGACCCGATTCGACATGCTGAAAATGGATATCGAGGGCTCGGAATACCAAGTGCTCCGAGACGACAAGACGATGCAGATCCTGGAGGAGCAGCGACCGCAACTGCTCGTCGAGTTCCACCATCGCTTCGCCTCCTACTCGAAAGCTGACACTCAAGACGTCGTCGCGAGACTTCGGCGCGCCGGCTTTCGTATCGCCTGGGTATCCCGGCGAGGAGAAGAGGTCCTCTTCCTGCCGGACAAAGCGCATGATTAGTGGACCCGAGCCGTGACGCTGGCAGTGGCGCTGACGCCTAGGCCCAGCTCAGCACTAGCTTTCCGAAGGTTTCGTTGGCGTCCATTCGCGCGTGGGCTGTTTGGATCTCCGTCATCGGCAAAACGTCGTCGATGATCGGTCGCAGCTCGCCGGTTTTGAACTTGCCAAGCATCTCGCTAGAAAACGCGGTGGTCAGCTCGGCCTTTTCCTCAGCTGTGCGGCTCCTCAGTACCGAACCTGCAATCGACGCGCGCTTGGCTAGGAGAGCGCCGAGGGACAGCTCGGCCTTCACTCCGCCCATCAGGCCGATCACGATGATGCGGCCCTTCTTCGCGATGACCTCGATGTTTTGCGCAAGATAGGCGGCGCCGATCGTGTCGAGGATGACGTCGACACCCCCCGGCACTGCTCCCAACACCTGGTCGGCGAACTGCCCGTCTTCGACGATCACGGCGTGGTCGAGGCCGAGCAACGAGCAGCGCGAAAGCTTGTCGGCGGTTCGCGAGGTTCCGACCGAGGTGGCTCCAACCACGGTGGCGAGCTGGACTCCCGCCGTCCCGACGCCACTTGCGACGGCGTGGAACAGCACCGACTCACCATTTAGAAGGCCACCTTGAAGCACGACCGCGTCGTACGCGGTGAGAAACGCTTCCGGGATGGCGGCCGCTTGTTCGAGCGACAGCCCCTCGGGGACGCACATCAGCTCGCGGGCTTCGGTGACGACCCGTTCGGCCATCCCGCCGCCGCCAACGATTCCCATCACCCGATCGCCTGGCGCCCAGTCTTCGACCTCGGCGCCAAGGGCTTCGACGACGCCTGCGATCTCGAGCCCGGGCACGTCGGCTGGGACGCCGGGCGGGGCCGGATAGAAACCTCGTCGCTGGAGACAGTCTGCGCGGTTCAAACCCGCCGCTTCAACCTGTACGAGAACTTGGGTTGGGCCCGGTTCCGGGAGCTCGATCTCGCCGATCTCCAATACTTCGGGTCCTCCCGGTTCACGAATTCGAATTGCTCTCGCGGTCGGCATAGGGCCGATCGTAACCCGGGACGGCACGCCGTCCAGTAGCGACAGTCGTGCTAGGTTCGCGGCGATGGACGCCAACGTCGGAAGCTTTCTACATCGCTGGGCGACACGGGATCCCATGCGACCGGCGATCATCGACTCGGGCCGGGGCGACCTTGCACGCAGTTACGAAGCGCTCGACCGTGAGGCGTCCAGGGTAGCGGCGCACCTCGTTGCGCGACGCCTAGGCGCTGGCGACCGGGTCGCGGTATGTACCGACAACGGGCTCGAATTCGTCGCGGCTTGGTTTGGTGCGGTGTATGCCGGATGCACGACGCTCCCGATTCCTGTCATGTCGACCTCACACGAGATCGCATTTCGCCTCGAACACGCGGGATGCAAAGCACTTCTGAGCGACGCCCGGCACTTCGATCTGTCACACGAGAGCAAAAAACGCGCGGGCACCGACACGGAGATCATACGGGTCGACGAGGCGATCGAGAACGCCCGGGGAGAGATGTATCCGGTCACGTGTAAACCCGATGCGCTCGCGATGATTCTCTACACGTCGGGCACGACCGGAGCGGCCAAAGGCGTTTGCATCACGCATGGTTCGCTAGGCGCTCACACCGCTGCTCTCGTCGAGCACACGCTCACGCTCTCGGATCGCGATCGGGTCCTCGGCACCCTGCCACTGACGCACTCGTATGGGATTCGTATGACGCTGCTCGTGCCCTTCTATGCTGGCGCGAGCACGGTCTTCGTTCCGCGTTTTTCTCCGGAGCAAACTTTGGACCTGTGCACGAAGCACGAGGTGACCTGGCTTCCGGGGGTACCGACGATGTTCATCGCGTGGGCCAACGCAGCCGGCCAAGCGCCTCCGCCCTCGCTGCGTTGGTGCATGAGCGCGGGCGCGCCGCTCGCCGAGGACAGCCGACTTCGGGCCGAGGAACGTCTCGGCGCCACCGTCCGTCAGGGATACGGGCTTACCGAAGCCACGTTTTCGACGATCAACGCGCCCCCAGACGAAGCGGCGCCAGGATCGGTCGGGCAACCGGTATCGGGCGTCGAAGTCCGAATCGCGAACGAAAACGATCAGAGTCTTCCGACGGGTGCTCGTGGCGAGGTTCTCGTCCGCGGTCAAAACGTGATGGCAGGGTATCTCGACGACAAGACCGCGAGCGCCCACGCGATGCGCGGCGGATGGCTTCACTCCGGAGACATCGGGTTCGTCGACGAGGTGGGGCGACTGACGGTGGTCGACCGAAGCAAGGATCTGATCCTGCGGGGCGGCCACAGCGTCTATCCGTTCGAGGTCGAGAGCGCAGTGGGCTCGCACCCCGCGGTCCGCGATATCGCGGTCATCGGCGAACCGGACGACTACTACGGTGAAGAGGTCGTCGCCGTCATCGTGCCACGCACCAACGTCGCCCTGCAGGAGCTCGACGCCTGGGCGCGCCAGCGCCTCGCGCCCTACAAGATTCCGAGGCGCTACGCCCTCATCGACGCTCTCCCCCAAGGAACGGGCGGAAAGACGCTCAAACGCCTACTCCGCGAGCAGCTGATCTCCGGCAAGCTCGAGGCGAAACATTTACCGGACGACGGGCCGGCTGACTAGCTCGAACACGACGATCATCACGATCGCTCCGACCGCGAGGCCCGTCCACGGGCCGTACCAACCCGCCGCAACGGGGATTTCAGCGCAAAGCAGACTCACGAGGCCCACCGCGAGACAGTAGGGAAGCTGGGTACGGACGTGATCCATGTGATCACAACTCGTCGCCATGGAGCTGAGGATCGTCGTATCCGAGATCGGAGAACAGTGGTCGCCCCAAACGGAACCCGCAAGGATCGAGGACACCGTGCCCAGTAGAATCCCTTCGCTGCCAGGTGCGATCTCGTGCGCGAGGGGGACGACCAGGGGAAACAGGATTGCCATCGTCCCCCAGGACGTGCCCGTGGCGAAACTCACGACGGCCGCTAGCACGAACACGGTTGCGGGGATCCACATCGGTGTCAGCCAATCGCCGACAACCCCGATCAAGAACTCGGCCGTATGGAGATCGCGACATACGCCACCGAGCGCCCACGCCAACACCAAGATCAGCACCGCGAGAAGCATCCCACGCACGCCCGACATCCATGCATCGATCGAACCGCTCAACGTTAGCGCTCCACTCCACAGCGACATCGCCAACCCTGCTAAACACCCTGCACCCGAGGCCCAGAGCAACGCCGAGATCGAGCT
>CAXMND010000100.1:0-31862 GCA_964194675.1 uncultured Coxiellaceae bacterium
AGATCATCGACTTGTTCCTGGTGGGCACGGTGGCGTACATCACTGCCGTCGGGCTCTACAAGTTGTTCATCAGCGAGACCGATTTTCAGCTGCCGATGCGTCTCAAGATCAACACCCTGAAGGACCTCGAAGACAAGATCATCGGTGTCATTGTGGCGGCCCTGGCGGTGGCGTTTCTCGGGCGGGCCGCCGGCGCCGAGCAATCGGAAGCGCTCCTGAACTATGGTGGAGGCATCGCGCTGGTGATCGTGGCGCTGGCGTTCTTCATGCGTCAGGACGACCCTGCGGGGCGCAGCCGCAAAAAAGATGATCGGAAGCAGAAGGAAGTGGACGGTGCTTCGTGAAGGCCACTCCTGGGGAATAAGCAAGTACACCCCAACCCCCTTCCTTGCGGCAGTCGTGATTGCGTGTGGCCTGTCGGGAATGATGGTGGAATCAGCGCGTGCCCAGAACGCGGAGGATAAGCTGGGCAACTGGCTCATCTACAACGGTACATTTCGTTTCTCGGATCACTGGAGCCTCTTCACGGAGGCCCAGATACGCTTGTACGAGCCCTTTTGGAACCTCAACGAACTACTCGGACGGGTCACGGCGCATTACAACTTCACGCCTGACGCCATGGTGGGTTTTGGCTACGTGCGTGCCGACTCCTGGCCGTTCGGCGATGGTGGCCGAGATCGGATAGAGAACCGACTCTACGAGCAGTTCGCCCTCTGGCTGAGTTGGGGCCGAACGAGATTCGAGCACCGGTATAGAATGGAGCAGCGGTGGCTTCGGACAGGTGGCGATATCCGCTACTCCAACCGGCTGCGCTACCGGCTGCAAGTCACGACGCCGCTCAATCGGGCGTCGATGGAGGCGGGCGCGTACTTTCTCAATTTCTACGACGAGATCTTCATCAATTTCGATGAGACTCGCGTGTTCGACCAGAACCGACTCTACGCGGCGGCGGGCTATCAGTTCACTCCGCTATCCAATCTCCAGCTCGGCCTGCTGTGGCAGGCCCGCACACAGGCCAACTTCTTCAGGCTGCAGGTTTTCTACACACACAACTTCGACCTCCGCAAGCAGTAGGGCCCCGGGTTGTTCACGGCTTCCTTGAAGTCGAGAACCTGAACCTTCCCATGTTCGAATTGTGCAACCTGAACCTTCCCATGTTCGAATTGAGGCAACCAGGCGGTAGAGAACCTGAACCTTCCCATGTTCGAATTGAGGCAACCCGGCGGTGGAGCGACCGACACCTGAGCATGTCTCTGCCGCGGCGTGTGCTGCCGAACACGACCTATCTGGTCACGCGACGGTGCCTCGGGCGCCGCTTCTTGCTGCGCCCCGACGACGCTCTCAACAACGCCTTCGCCTACTGCCTCGGTCTCGCAGCGAAAAAGCATGGAGTCGAGGTGCATGCGGTGGGCGCGATGAGCAACCACTACCACCTGGTCCTGACCGACCCCGAGGGCGTGCTCCCTGACTTCATGGGGTGGCTCAACCGGCAGCTCGCCATGTGCATCAAGCGTTTACGCGGCTGGGAAGAAGTGGTCTGGGAGCCGAACGTCCCGTATAGCGCCGTGGAGCTCAGTGGCCCCACCGAGGTCCTCGACAAGGTCGCGTACGTGCTCCTCAATCCGGTGAGCGCGGGGTTGGTGCGGTCCCCAGAGCGATGGCCGGGGGCGCTGAGCACACTCGACGTGCTGCGCAGGGCCACGATGGCGGCCAAGCGCCCCGCGGTGTGGTTCAAGGACACCGCCCCCAAAGAAGTGAGCCTTGCACTCACGGTGCCGCGATGCTTCGAGGACGAAGCGCTTTATCGGGGTGCGCTCGAGGCGTTAGTGAAAAGCCGCCTTGTGGAGGTGCGAGCCGAACTTTGTCGTCAAGGCCGGGGCTTCCTGGGCGCGAACCGCGTGCGCAAAACGAAGATCACTGATCAACCGGCGACCCAGAAGTCGAGATTCGGGCGCAACCCCATCTTCTCGGCGCTGACCCGTCCGGCGTGGCTTGCGGCCGTCAAGGCGCTCCGCGCGTTCCGCAAGGCGTATCGCGTGGCCTACGAGGCGTGGCGGAGTGGGGAGCGCGACGTAGAGTTTCCGCTCGGGACTTGGTGGGTCGTCCGGTGTGCGGGAGCGGCGGCCGCGACGTAGCGAGGGCGGGCTCGAGATCGAGAGCCTGGGGCGTCGGTTCTCGGAGACCGAACCGCATCGTTGCGACCGGGCTGTTCGATCTCCGTGAACGTTGATCTGCGAGTTGTCCATCGACGGCGCAAGGGGCGGCGTGACGAGATGGCGTCGCCCGTTCTGCGGACACGGACGCCCAACAACGTGTCGAGTCAGCCCTTGAACGTGGGAAGGTCCGTTCTGAAGGTCCGTTCCCCCTCCGAACGTGGGAAGGTCCGTTCGAAGGTCCGTTCTCCCTTTCTTCATGAACGTGGGAAGGTCCGTTCTCCCAAAATAAAGAGCGATTCACGGTACGGGCGCCGACCGTCGTCGCGCTCGTCACGAACGTGTCGATCTGGCACCGGCTCGTCAGCCTAGCAACCACCCGACACGACTAGCAACCACCCGACACGACGCGGGTATTGCGGAACTCAAACGACACACAGCATCCAGCGGCGCACTCGAGGTCCGAACCCGAGTACGCGCTATTGCAGAAGCTCTCGGCGGTTAGCCCCTCTCTGAGCTCGAAGTCGATAGGGCTGCATCGCTCTTCCCAGGGACCGAAATCCCCGCCACCGCAACTGGTCGTGCGCTCTTCGTAAGCACAGGAGTTCAGGCCGCCCTCAGCATCGCCACATCCCACCAGTACGACGAGCGCACCGAGTGAACACATCATGAACAACTTTCTAGTCATAGTAACCCCTCGATTGGCGCGATGGAACGCCCGCCATAGTACGCCAGACTGCGCTTTTTGGGGTCCGAGGGGATAGTCGGTGCGGCAGGGTTGTTACCTATCTCACAAACGAGTGGGGAAGAGCCATTCGGGGGCGCTGAAGGAGCTAAAGGACTGCAGCGTCACTGCCAGTCTCCGCGTGGCCGGTGGGCAAGGGCAAGGGCAGGTTCGGTGCCCCGCGGGTCACCTTAAAAGAAAAGGGACGATCCGGCACGGATCGCCCCTTTTGGAAGCTCGCTCGCCAAGCGATGAGTTATTCATCGCTCGGTTCGGTGCACGCACATACGTCGCGTGCACCACGACCGCCTTTGTCTGGATTTCGAGCGTGAAGCTCGATGGTGGGCTTGTTCAGCCTCGCCAACTTTGGTCGACACGTCGCGGCGCGATGCATTCCCCGTCGGGAAGCCTACTAACAACTCGCGTGAACATGTTTTTGCTCACTGGAGAAGCCTTGACCGTTACGTCCCAAACTCTGTCGTCGTACTCGTCTACTTTTGATCGCTTCAAAGTACCGTTGACTCGCGTAGGTCACCCTACACTCGTCGTCCGGACGGAGCCCCAGCGCCGGTTTGGGTTTAGCAAACCGGCGTAAATAGACTCCGCGACGACTCTCATCGTGCCTGAACCCCTGAGTTTCGGCTCCCCAGAGGCGCAAATTGGGATGCGCTTTCTTGTGGATCCTTGGGCACATGCTTTGTTCCATGCCGTTGCCGGAGCTTTCGCCCCGAGTGCAACGGTGTCACGAGCATGCTCAGACCGACGCGTGCAATCCAGATTTAGTTTTCAAAGATGGGCACCCGCACCTCGTGAGACTACCGTCACCGGTTCCGAACCGGCTTTTTCGCGGTGAGCCGACGGTGTCACCCCGCCGCGCTCGCTTTGGCGGGCACATCCACTACAAAGTAGCTTCGTGCCGAGCCTCTGGCGCGCCGTCGCCGTCGCCGATCGGTCCTAGTGCCAGGTCCGTCGGCGCCTCGCCAAGAATCTTCGCAACCATCGTGTGGTGAAACAAGATCGTGTCCCGATTCAAGCGCGCCTTCCACCAATGCCCCCCGCGTCGTGGGACCCTCCTCGCAGCTCTCGCGCGACTCGGAACCCCCAAACAACCAGACGATCAATGGCTTCTGCAGTCCTCACGACCCACGGACACGTTCGGCGCTCTTAGCGCCCCGCCTGTACCAAACTGGCAAAACCAGCCGGGAGCAAACGGTCACCCGAGTTTCGTTGCTTCCGCTCGGAAACTCGAAGTGAAACCCGACTGCGCGGCCTTGCGGCCCCGCCTCTCGCCCCCGTGAGAGTGAGAAACAGCAACTTGCGTTGCTGTTGTCAGATGGGTTGGTTCAAAGAACACTCGAACTCGCCTGTCGCGATCTTCCGAACATCTAGTTCTACAGATCCGTATGAGGAGATCAACGAAATTCGCGTGTGGAAAACGCTTTTTTTCTCCACAGGCAACGGGCTTTTCGCCCAACCTATCCACACCCCACAACACGCATGAAATTGCGTTTTGTTTTCAAGGCGACGGGGTCGTAGGTGCGACGGGAACGACCGCAGTGTTGATCGGAATTGCGGCAGGAGCCGTCGTAGGCGTAGTCGCTCCTGAGGGCTCCCCGGACGCGGACGGTTCACTGACCGGCGAAGGCTCGCCCGGTACGGTCGCAGGGGCGTCGACCGTAGGTTGCTGGAGGGTCGGATCCAGCTCTGGCCCGTCCAGCGGTGCATCGAACTCGAAGGGTTTGATCCTAGGTATCATCGTGCCAAACCGGTCGACGGTCACCCACGATCCGTCGGGCATCACGTACGCGCCCACTTCTTTGTCGAACCGCGGCAACGGATGCTCGACCGGCTCTTTGACCTGACCGCGAACTCGTCCGATCACGACCTCGACCGGGAGCGGTTGGTCCAGGACGAAGTTGTAGCCGCCTTGGTCGAACTCCATGAGGTACATCTGCTCCTCAAACTCGAACTCACGCCTGAACACCATCGCCTGGTGCCCGTATCGTGTGTGAGGGCGATGCTCGAGCACGAACGACATGAGTCGCACGGCGATGTGATTGTGCATGCGGTGACAACCGTGGGAGTGGCGGCGCATGATGCTCATGTAGTCCACCGAGCCGTGCGTGCGGATCCCCTCATCGCCGCCGATTTGAATCTCACCATCCGGAGAGCGGTAGAACTTCCGGTGATACGCTGCGACCAAACCATAGGCAGACGCATAGCTAGGGCCGGTATCGTGGTAGTTGATCTCGTACTCGCCTTTCCGGTTCTTCACGAGCACCACCTTCGGCGGCGTGCTCTCGGGCGGCACCCAAACCGGCGCGGCAGCGATACGGCTCCACACCCGCCTACCGACGGGGGAGTCCTTGTACCTCCACATCACCGTCCCATCGATGAACTCGCCTCGCCAGCCACCCACGGTCGTTCCGAAGCGCGCTAACGGGATCTTCTGGTCGTTGTACTTCGCGAAGACCGTCAGACGCGGGCGACGGCTCACGGGCTGCCCCCGCGGTTTGCCCTCCTCGTCGAAGGGGAACTCGTACCACACGTCGCCACGATCGACCGAGACGTAGAGCTCCATGTTCTCGCCGTAGTAAGGCGGTAACTCGACACCTTTCATCGCGACGATCTCATGGGGCCCAATCTCGCCGAGCGATTCGAGCCATGCGTACGTCGACTCGGGGGTCTGAAGGCCAAACGCCTCGATGACGCGCGCGCGCAGCTCGCCTTCGAAGTTGGGGATGGGAACCTCTTTGCCGTCCTCGGTCTCATACGTGCGCGGCTCCCCGGACTTGAGCGTCGAGGTGCTTCCATCTTCGATGACTTGCGCCGCATGCATCGCACGCTCGGTGAGGACGCGGATAACGGCTTCTTGTTCGGTCTCCTCAGGCGTCTTCTGAAGCACGGCCAAAGTATCGTCGCCGATGAATCCCCAGCCATAGACGCGGTGCCGACGCTCGAACTCCGCCAACGCCTCGTGGGTGCGCCAGTCGAACAGTCCCGGAACGTAGGCGCCTCGCCCTTCGAAGAAGCCTTCGCACTGGAGCCGTGCTTGGGCCGCGGTGATGGCCTCGATCTCGGGCGCTAGGATCTTGTATTCCTCGACCTTCGCCCACTCCTCTTCAGGAAGTTGGGAGGTCGCAATCTCGCCGAGGTTAGTCACGCCGAGTTGCGCCACCAGAGCTTCTACCTGAGGCTTCAGCAGCTGGTATCGGGCTACTCGGCGAGCGGGTCTACGCCCAGGCCGATACGCGAGAAAACCTTCAAAGCTCTGGAGTGGCGCCAAGTCGAGGGCTTGGGCACATTCGAGGCTGCGGACTTCCTCGAACCGGGTTCGAAGTAGCGAAACGGTGGGCAGGATCCCGTAGAGCTCCAGGTACTTGTCCTTGCGTGCACGCTGCCCGTGTCGGTCCTTCGGGAACTCGCCGCGCGCGAGCGCAAGATAGATGGGCCGGTAGGTCATGGGCTTCGGCTCTTCGTCCGCGGAGGAAGACTCGGTGAAGATGAATGGGGTCCAGTCTTCGCCGAGGTCGAACAGCAAAAGGCCTTCGACATCCGCTTTGGCCGCGTCGACTTGGCCCTTGGCGGAACCGTCCTCCCAGAACGGCACCGGCACTTCCAAGACGACCTTCGGAACACCATCCGTTGGGGTCGGTTGGTCCTGAGGCTTCCCCTCGACTGGAGCCTTTGCCGGATCCTGCTTCGGTGTACAGCCACAAAAGACCGCACACGCCAGAATCATCAATAATCCCGCACGCAACTGAACCACGACGTGTTCACCTTGGGGCGTATCTGTATGCTGCGCAAGTTTCGAGCCCGCCGGACTGGACGGACCGGTAGGGTGGCGTGCTAGATGGCGCGAGCATGGGCTTTTTTACGCGTCGCACCGTAGGACTGGTGCTCACCCCAGCGCTGTTCCTGGCGACCTGGTTCGCTCCGCTCGGACTGGAACCGCAGGCTCAACGACTGGCGGCCGTCTTCATCGCCGTCCTGATCGCCTGGGTGACCGAGGTGGTTCCGATCTACGTCACGGCTCTTCTGATCGGACCGGCGATGGTTGTGGTCGGAGTGACCGATAGCAAGACCGCTTTTGCGCCGTACGCAGACCCGCTGATCTTCCTTTTCATCGGAGGTTTCTTCATTGCACGCGCGATGACTCGGCACGGCCTCGACAGGCGACTCGCCCGATCACTGATGCAATTTCCGCTCGTCCGAGGTTCACCCGTTCGGATCCGCATCGCCTTCATGATCTCCGCGGTGATGCTTTCGATGTGGATCAGCAACACGGCAACCGCCGCGATTCTGATCCCCATCCTTCTAGGGACGCTGCCCGATGAGCACGAGGGGAATTCGGGAAGCGTGCTGGCGGTCGCGTATGCCAGCTCGGTCGGTGGCATGGGGACCCTGATTGGGAGCCCCCCGAGCTACATCACGGTCCGCTTTCTCAAAGAGCAGGCCGGCATCGAGATCGACTTCCTTCAATGGATGGGTATCGGCGTACCGGCAGCCTTCTCCCTCGCACTAGTGGTCGGGTTTGCGCTCCAGTGGCTGGCGCCCCCGCCACCGGTCGAGACCGTCGAGGTACGCGTCACGCCAGTTTGGTCGCGCGGCGAAATCGTCACGGCCATCTGCTTCGGGTTGGCGGTGGCTGGCTGGACGATTCCCGGAATCATGCGGGCGGTCGACGCCCCGAATGCGGAAGCGGTGGCGACGGCGCTACCGATCGGCGCAGTCGCCATCTTTGCCGCGGCTCCACTCTTCCTGATCCGGGACCAAACTAAGACGACGCCGGTGTTGCCGTGGAACGACGCAGTCCGTATCGATTGGGGACTGATCCTCTTATTCGGTGGAGGCTTGTCGCTTGGCGCGCAGATGTTCGACACCGGCCTCGCTTCGGCGATGAGCCATTGGTTCCTGTCAATCACGGGTATCGACTCTCTGTGGGGATTGACCGCCGCAATGATCTTCTTCACCGTCTTTTTTACCGAAGCATGTTCGAACACAGCATCGTCAAACATGATCGTTCCGCTCGCCATCGCCGCTGCATTGGAGCTCGGGGTATCGCCGCTGTTGCCTGCCCTCGCAGTCGGTCTTGCTGCGAGTTGCGCGTTCATGCTCCCGATCGCGACGGGACCAAATGCAGTGGCCTATGGCCAAGGTTTGATCGACCTCAGACAGATGATGCGCGTCGGGTTCGTGCTGAACATCGTAGCCGCACTGACACTACTCGCAGTGCTCCGGTTTCTCAGCATCGCGTATGGCTGGGCATAGCCTTGCCGTTTTGTTGAGGTCCGCCACAAGGGTGACTCATCCTTCTATTTCCGACTTGTGAGAGGCGACTCATGGGAACCGAGCCCTTCCTGTTACATCAACTCAGACCGACTGGAAACGGAGCCGCTGCGCTGACGCAGGCTGCCGCATCGATCGCGCTTTCCCACGGGCAGCCACAAACGATCGTCGACGTCCTACACGGACGCGCGTTTCGCTATTACGCGGAAGGTATACGGCAGTATCTCGCGATTCGAACGGGCTCTACCGACCACGCCGAACACTACCTCACGAAGCTTCGCGCGTTCGTCGCCAAGACAGAGAGCGACTCTCTGATCAAGGCTCCGGGCATCCGTGCACGTCTCTATCGCGCCGCTCGTGGCTACATCCGTAACAGTAGCCGCCCACTTCCGGCGCCGAACAAAGAACAGCTGGAAGAACTTCCGTGGCGCGCACTCCCTTCGGCACACACGTCGGTGAGCCCACTCCGCGGGCTTCGATTCGACTTGAACGCCGAAGAGTCCGAGCTGCTCGAGCTTCGCTTCGCGCGGGAGTTGGGCGTCGAGGAGCTGGCTTTCGTTTACGGCAAGACCGCGATCGAGATGGAAAGCCGACTCGACGCCGCGATGGCCCAGGCAAAGGTCATCCTCGAAAAGCACGGCATTCGAGACGAGGACCGGTTCGGCCGCATTATCATCGAGGCA
Source organism: uncultured Coxiellaceae bacterium (assembly GCA_964194675.1). Taxonomy (GTDB): domain Bacteria; phylum Myxococcota_A; class Polyangia; order Polyangiales; family Houyiibacteriaceae; genus SG8-38. The sequence goes on from CAXMND010000100.1 coordinate 8,850, forward strand.
TTCGCCTTGGAAGCGCGCCCGCGAACCCGCGAAAACAATCACGACGGCATCGAGCCGCTGCCCAACGGCACGATCGTCGGCGGCCGGTACTCCGTCGAAGCGCGAGTGGGTCTCGGAGCGTTTGGCGACGTGTATCGTGCCAAGGACACGGAAGTCCCGGGCCATGTGGTAGCCCTCAAGCTACTTCATCAGGCGGCCCACTCGAAGAGCGCGAAGCAGGCCTCGCTGCGAGAGTTGCGCTTGATCGCATCGGTGTTCCATCCGTCGATCGTGCAGTTCAAAGACCACGGTTGGTTCGAGGAGCGACTTTGGTTTGTCATGCCGTGGTACGACGGCGAGACACTCGAGTCCCGACTTCAGCGTGAGCCGCTGAGCCGCGAAGAAGCGCTGAAGATCTTCCAACCCCTCGCCCGTGCGCTCGCCGCTATGCACGTAGCTGGGGTTCGTCACCAAGATGTGAAGCCCGACAACATTTTCCTAGCCCGCATCCCGGGCTTCGGCGGAGATGAGGTCACTCCCGTATTGCTGGACCTGGGGGTTGCGGCGACAGAGGCGGAGATGGTCGTCGCCGGAACACCCACATACTTTGCGCCCGAAGTGGCGGCGCAGTTTGCTTCCGTCGAGCAAAAGCCGGCCGTGAGCAACAAGGCAGACATTTTCGCTCTCGCCTTGTCACTCCGGAACGCCCTCGAACCCGAGACACAGGACGACGTGGCCGCCGGCGCGGTCGACACTTTCATCGAGCAGCGGTCTCGCGCGACGCCCCATGCACCGAGCAAGAAGGCGCTCAAGTATCTCGCGCCGTCATTCGATCGGTGGTTGAACCGAGATGCGGACGTTCGTCCGACGGCCGATGAGCTCGCCGAAGAGCTGTCGGTGCTCGCTTTGCCAGAAGAGCGCCGCAAACGAATCAAGACGATCCTTCGCTGGACGATCCCGATGGCCCTTGCGCTTCTCGGCGCTTCCGGCGCGGCCGTGACGGCCTTCTATCAACAGGCAGAGATCGAACGGCAAGAAGCCAATCGGGCGCGCCTCACGGCCTTTGGCCTCCGTCAAGACTTGGCAGACACCCGCGAGATCGCCGAGCGGCTCGAGCTCCGTTACGAACAGAGTCGCCTCACCCGCACCGAGCTGGCGAAGCGACTGGCCCGAACCGACGGCAAGGTCGCCGATCTCCGCAACCAACTCAAAGACGAGGAGCGGAGGCTGACCCGCACGCGTGACAGGCTCGCCCAGAACCGTCAGGAGAAGGCCGAGGTCGAGCAGCATCTTTCGGAGACCGAACGCGACCTCTCCGACACGGAGAGACGGCTCACGGCAACTCAGCAGAAACTCTCGACCGAAGAGGACGCGGCGCGGCGACTCGGCCGGCAACTGCTGCGAGAGAAAGACCACAAGCTCGAGCTTCAGGCTGAGCTGGTCGCGTTAGAGGCCCGGCTCGACGCAGAGGCCACGAAGACCGAGGAGCTGCAGTCCGCAATCGCACGAGCCGTGGCCGCACGGAGCCGCGCGGAGCTCGAGATGGAGTTCCTGCAGGAAGAGCTCGAGGCCCTTCGCATTCGAAACCTTCCTCGAGAGCCCGAGCCGGACAACGAAGACGAGCCGAGCGACGACTCGGCGCCCAGCAGCTAGTGTCGCATCCTCTTTCGTCGCTCGAACCACGACTCCTGGGCGCGCTGACGATGCGCTTTGCCGCGCTCCTCGTGTTCTCGACGGCCCTCATGGCTTTCGTCGACGTGCCACTACAGGGCGAGGCTGCGCCGTGGGGCATCGTTTCCTTCGAGCTTGCAGGGACTCCTCAGCAAGCACTCGCGATCTTGCTCGAATGGAAGAGCAAGTCGGCGCTGGGCCACGCCAAGCTCAGTCTCATCATCGATTTTGTGTACCTTCTGATCTACAGTGGGTTCTTCTCGATGCTCGCAATCTCGGTGGGGAACCGCCTGGGGGAAGAGACGTGGAGTGTACGCGCCGCTTGGGCCGCGACGCTCGCCGCGGGCTTCGACGTGCTGGAGAACGGGGTCTTGTTGTTCGAGGTGGCTCGAGTCACGTCGCCTGCGCCCTACCCACAGCTCGCCCTGACGTTCGCAGTAGCGAAATTCGGGCTGCTCGGAGTGTCCGCGCTCTATGCCTTGGTTGGTGGCGCGATGATGGTGCGCCGGCGGTAACGGCGGCCCTACCTCGTGCGTGGAAGCAAGCGGTTCATCGACGGGAGGACGACATGCTTTCGGATCGAACGAAGAGCACCGCCCAAACCAACTGGAAGCGCACGAAAAGCAATGTCGAGATGCTCTGGGTCGGTCTCCACGCCGTGCAGCGTGACGAACGACGTCAAGAGCGAAACGGCGCGTCGGACGAGGGGGTTCTTGCCGATCTTCGGATCGCGCATGAGATCGAGGACGATCCGGTTGCCATTGGCTTCCGCAAGAATCGGGGAGCGCCCAGGCATGTACGCAACGAGCGTGCCCGGGTTGGTGAGGTCCAGAGCCCCCGACTTGATCAGCGCGGCCATCGGCGTTTCGGAATCGCCGTTGAGCTTGAGCAAGACTTCCTCGAGGCGAAGACCCACGGTGAGCTCTTCCTCGTTGAACACCACGCGCTCGATGTAGATGATGGCGGAGGCACGGATCGGGGTCGCCATCATGTCCACATTGCCCGACAACCGAATGCCAGGAGGAACGGAATCGATATTGAAGTCTTCGACTTTGCCGGCTCGCTCGGCTTGGGCGCCGAGCCACCGGAGTGCGGCGAGAGGAACCCCGAAGCGGAGCCCCAGCGCGCTTCTCACGGCGCGGCCGATCTCTTCTGGATGTGAACGCAAGTAGGTAGTTACGGCGTCAACTGTCTGTTGGGGTGTGGGCATGACCGGTGGAGTCTAGTGTCGCGGCCGCCCGCCGTAAACGTCAAATGGGTTGCGAGGTCGTGGGATCGCAAAAACCCCGGCCGTTTTCTAGATCCACGCAGGCCTGTTGAAGCGGACACTGATTGATAACGTTCGGATCACAGATCCTGAGGCAGATTGGACCTTCCTGGTCTTCGCTCTCGGGATCGCAGTCCCGCCCGTCGCGACAAATGCAGATACCACCGAGGACGCAGTCGAGGCTGTAGGTACAGATCTGGCCTAACTCGACTGGGGTGAATTCGTCATCCTTGAGGTCTCCTGGAAGGCACCAGAAGCCAGCGTCAGTGCCAGCGTCAGTGCCAGCGTCAGTGCCAGCGTCAGTGCCAGCGCCAGCGTCAGTGCCAGCGTCAGCGCCAGTACCAGCGTCAGCGCCAGTGCCGGCGTCAGTGCCGCCGTCCATCCCGCCGTCGGGCGGGAGCCCCTCGCCTGGCAAACATCCCTCTCCCTCTTCGCAAAAGACCACGTCCGCCTCGCAGGTGTCCAAGCAGAACTTGCCGTAGACCGTGACAGCGCACGCGCCCGACCGACATTCGGCCGAATCGAAACAAGCCGACCCTATCCGGATCGGGTCGCTGCACCCGAACGTGGCCGTGCAGATGAAGAGGCAAAGGAAAGACAGAACACGGACGGTCATCGAGACCGTATGTAGCAAGAGAGGCGGCGAGGCGCGATTTTATGGCTCAGGGGCGTGGTGCTCTGCGGCGTTCGCCAGCAAATCGCCCTCTAGGAGGGACTCGTCCGGGCGAAAGCCATCGGTCATGGGAATGTGCTCGACCCGCTTCACCCACGCCGGTCGCTTCTTCGGGTCGAGCCCGGCGATGAAAGCGTCCCAGGACGGAAGATCCAGGTCTCGGTTGCCGTGGGTGGTGACCACTGCGACGGGCACCTGCATGCCGTCCTGCTCTACGCCATAGACGACAGCCTGGCGGAGCGCCGCAAACCCGTAGAGCGCGTCTTCGATGCTTCGAGTCGCAACCAGACCGTGCGGCGTCCGCAACATGCGGCTCACGCGGTCGACGAACCAGTAGTCCCCTTCGCCGTCGCGACGCAGCACGTCCCACGTCACGAACCAGGTGTCATTCCGCTCGAACACTCCTTGAAGGAGGCGTGAGCCAGCCTCGTCTCCCCCGGCAAAGCTCACCAGGGGATGCTCGGCGTCGAGACGGGCCAAGAGCACCCCTGGCTCCCCCAGGTCACAGCGGACGAGTAGGCCTTGCTCGTCGCGTTCGAACTCACCGCTGTCGAAGTCATAGCGGACCAGCGTCACCTCTGCGCTGCCGGGAATCGGCCTGCCGAGGGCGCCCACCTTTTCACCCGATGCGTTCGCAAGGACGGCATTGCCCTCGGTCGACGCGTAGAACTCCAGAATGCCCACCGGGCCGAAACGATCGACGAGTTGCCGCCAGACGTCACGACGGAGGCCACTTCCGGCGAACAGCCGAATGGGGTTTTCGTTGTCGGCCGCCGATGGGTCCAGTCGCAGCATCTCGCGCAGCATCTCGCCTGCGTAGAAGACGACCGTGACGCCGTAGCGACGAATGTCCTCCCAAAAACGCTCCGGCTGGAACCCTTCTTCCCCAAGCGCGAGGCGCGAGCCCCCAACGAGGCTGCCACCCACCGACACCAGCATCCCGGTGGGATGGTGTAACGGAAGGCAACAGTAGACGGTGTCCTTCGGTGACAGGGTGCAGGCAGCGGCCGTCCCGTACGCAGAAAACGCCCAGCGCTGGTTGGTGACCTTTGCGGCCCGCGGCTTCTTTCCGCGCCCCGCGGTCAGCATGACCATAGCGAGGTCTCGCGCGCAGCCCGGGTTCGGCTCGTACGGCGCCGGAAGCTCGACTGTGTCCGGGTCGATCAGTTCCATGTCGACTGCGCCCGGCGGGATCGACCGCTCCTGGTGAGCGCCGCCCAACACCAGTACCTCACTCGAGAGCTCCTTGCCGAGTAGCGCGCTCTCTGGATCGGCGATGAGGTAGCGCGGTCCAAAACTCTTGACGGCATCGCTGAGTATTTCTCGCGACCGCGCCGGGCTCAATAGAATTGGAACGGCGCCTAGACGACTGAGCGCGGCGGTCACAGAGAGATAACTCGGCCGCGAGCCCATCAATACGGCCACGCGCTCCCCGCGCTGCACACCACACCGAACGAGCCCACGCACGATGTTATCGACCCGTCGATCGGCTTGCGCATACGAAAACGCGCGACCCTCCCAGAGGAAGAACGTGCCGTCTGGGTTTTGTTTGGCCTGCTCGGAGAGGGCAAGGCCAAGACTCACGCGGGTGTCGGGAGTGAGCTGCTGCAAGACGCTGAGGCGCGGCACTTGCCAGCGAAGGCTGTCGAGCTGCTCTCCGAAGTCGGTTGCGGTGCGTCCGACCCGATCCCACAAAGCACCGAGCGAGCCGACGATCGTTTGATAGAAAAGCCCTACGTTGAAGTCGACGTCTTCGAAGTCCGCCTCTTCCGGCTCCTCGAGGGGCGGCGGTGAGCGAAGAACGTCCGGCTCTTCGCCGACGCCTTCGCGCCAACGCACCCAGCTCGCCACCGTCGGCCACGAGAAGGACATCGCCTGCTTGCCCACTACCAGACCGAAATGCCCGGCTCGCATCGAGACTTCGTAAAGCTCGGCGTTGGGGGCAGCCCCTCGAATCGCGCGGATGGCGCTCTCGTTGACGATCGTATCTCGCCCGCCGATGAAGAACATCACCGGACATGTGATATCGGCCAGCGTCACGGTCCGGCCGTCGATGACGAACCCGCCCGAAAGCATTCGATTGTGGACGACGAACTCGTCGATGAACTTCTTGAGTGCGGGACCAGGCCACCCCACGAAGCCTTCGCCGCCCAGAAACCGGCGACGGGCCTCGCGCTTTTCGAGCGCCTGGCGGTCATGAAGCTTCTGAACGAAATCGACGAGCTGACCCACCTCCCTGTGGAGCGCGAGCACCTTGAAGCCGTTGCTGGTCAAGAAGCCTGGGAGACCCTCGAGCTTGTCCAACGGAGCGTCCACCGCTTTCTGCAGGAACTCGAAGAGGCGGCCCGCGATCGTATCGTCGATCATCGGAAGGTTGCGGTGAATGTCGACCGGGCTTCCGAACGTCACCAGTGATGCGATGCCTACGGATTTCCGATAAGCGGCGGTCTGATAGGCGAACATGCCGCCTTGCGAGTAGCCGAGCACGTGGACGTCGTGGCCGGTCGCGTCGCGGATCCAGTCGATCGCATCGTTCACCGCCTTGATGTGATCGTCGAAGGTACGCTTCATGCCTCCCTCTTCCACCTCGGGCGAACCAAAATCGATGACCCAAACATCGAGCCCCTCTGCAACCAAGGCGGTGACGCCGCTGATGTCGGGCGCGACGTCGTAAATCTCCGCAGTGACCATGAGAGGCGGGATCAAGAGAAGCGGACCAGCAACCGACGGTCGGTGATCGTCGTCGCCGTAGCGTCTCAGTCGCGCGATGTCCATCCGGTGGGCGACCCTGTAGGGCGCGTGGACCGGATCTGTGAAGCGCCCGAGCCTTGCCAGCTCGAGAGCATTTTCGGTAGCCATCGCAATGCGGCGAAATGGGCCGCGCCACCGTCGTTTTCGGCGGGTCCTTGCCATCCCAAACGCCTTACTCGGGCTCACCGATGGTGATGTCGACCATCAGGTCGGCGGCGATGGCCTCGAGGCTTTCGCGAAGCTGATCGAGGTCTAGCGACTTCGGTGCACGCAAACGAGCCTTGGCTTTGAACAACGTGTCGCCCGACCAGGGAGCGCCGTCGCACTCGGTATCGAGCTCATCGACGTTGACGCCACGCGCGGCCAGCGCTTCGGAAATCTTGTGGACGATCCCGGGTCGGTCGCTCCCGATGAGTTCGAGGAGAATCACATTGCCCTCTTCAGTCTGCCCCTCGAACCCCCGTTCGATCACTACCCGCAGCCCATCGGAACGAAGCGCCTCGAGCGCCACGGTGAGCGCATCGACATTCGCCTCCGGCACACTCACGCGGAGGATCCCGGCAAAGTGCCCCGCCATGTGAGACATTCGACTCTCCACCCAGCTCCCACCATGCGCCTCGACCGCAGCCGACACCGACTCGACCAACCCAGGCCGGTCCTTCCCAATCACAGTGACAACAAGCGACTCCATAGGGGACACGCTGCATACCCGTAATCACGCGAGATTCAAAGGCTTTTGAGCGTAACCGCCCAAACCCGTTGAAAGCTCGCCCGTGGCCCCGCCCGATTGCGACTAGATCTCACGAAGTTAGCGCCGTACAGGCTGTCGCGATGTTTGCGAAACGCACCGAGGACGTCGAGCCGTTCCTCGCCATGGAGGTGATGGAGCGTGGTATGGCGATGTCGCGAGCTGGCACCTCGATCGTGCAGCTCGGCGTGGGGGAACCGGATTTCGATGCGCCTCCTCCTGCCGTGGAGGCGGCGATCGATTCGCTGCGCTCGGGGCAGACCCATTACACGGACAGCCGCGGGATCTTCCCACTGCGCGAAGCGATCGCATCGGAATGCAAGGCGCGGCGCGGCATCTCGGTGAGTCCCGACCAGGTCGTGGTGACGAGCGGCACCTCCCCAGCGATCCTGTTGTGTCTGAATCTCCTAGTCGATCCGGATGACGAGGTCGTCCTCGCCACCCCGCACTATCCCTGTTACCCCAACATGATCGCCGTCTGCGGAGGCAAGCCAGTGTTCGTGCCGACCGGACCCGAGGATGGATTCCTGATCGATCCGGCTAAAGTACGCGCTGCGGTCACTCCTCGAACGCGGGCGATCTTTCTCGCGTCACCGGCAAACCCGACCGGGGCGGTGCAGCCAAGGGCCGTCGTCGAGGAGCTCAGCAGCCTCGGCGTGCCGATTCTCTCGGACGAGATCTACGACGGCCTCACGTATGACGACGCCGAAGTGACTTCCCCGTTGAGTTTTACGGAGGACTGCTACGTGCTCGATGGGTTCTCGAAGCGATACGCTATGACGGGCTTCCGCCTCGGCTACCTGATCGCGCCCAAGCCCGCGATACGCGCGCTCCAGAGCTTGCAACAGAGCTTCTTCATTTCCACCTCGCAGTTCGTGCAGCAGGCCGGTCTTGCCGCGCTTTTCGAGGGGGCCGAGCACGTGGAGCGTATGAGACAGGAATACGCAGTGCGGCGTCGGCTTCTCGTCGACGGTCTCCGTGATCTCGGCCTCTCGATCCCCATCGACCCCCCGGGTGCCTTCTACGTCCTGGTCGACATGCGGCACTTCAAACGGGACTCGCTAACGCTGGCGTTCGACATTCTCGAGCAAGCCCACGTCGCCGTGGGTCCGGGGCGAGACTTTGGTGAAATCGCGGAGGGCTTCTTGCGTTTCAGCTTTGCGACCGCGCGCGAACAGATCGAGGAAGGCATTGCTCGTTTGGGTAAGGCGCTACCGAGGCTCTAAAAGCACGACGAGGGCATCCTCGTCGATCACCTCGACCCCGAGCGCATTGGCCCTGTCGAGCTTGCTACCAGCCTCCGCACCAGCGACCAGATAGTTGGTCTTCTTCGACACCGAACCAGACACCTTTCCGCCCGCGGCCTTGATCTTCTGCCCGGCCTCGGCGCGCTTCATCGTCGGCAAGGTTCCGGTCAACACGAAAATCTTACCCGCCACCGCCTCGACCGTCTTCACGTCGGCGGCTTTGGCGGTAAGATCAACGCCCACCTCGGCCAAGCCTGAGAACACATCCTGCACCGCCGGCGAGTTGAGCTCATGAAAGATGCTATCCGCAGACTTTCGCGCCAGCCCTTCGATCGCCCCTCGCTCGGTCGACTTAGCGGGCGCTACCATCTCGATCGCCTCGGTGTCCTCAGCCACATAGCGGCCCGCAAAATCGAGCAACGCGTCGGCAGTCTTGAAGTACCCGGCGAGATCTTCGGCCATCGTCTTGCCGACGTGGCGAATCGCAAGCCCGGTCAGCACGCGTGCCAACCCTCGCCCCTTGGCCTCTTCGAGCCCGGCTTTCACACGCTCGGCGCTCTTTTGGCCCATACGATCGAGCGCGGCGAGCTGGTCCACCTCCAAACGAAACAGGTCGTCGGGCGCACGCACATCGAGCTTGTCGACGACTTGGTCGACGAGCACCGCACCCATTCCGTCGATATCCATCGCGTGACGGCTCGCAAAGTGGCGCAGCCTCTCTCGCACTTGGTCAGGACACGCGGGGTTCGGACAGTAGACGAAAATCTCTTCGCTCACAGCTTTAGTGCCGCACGTCGGACACGCGTCGGGCGGCACAAACCGTCGTGCGCCACGCTTTCGCCGACTCTTGTCGACCTCGACGACCTGCGGAATGATCTCTCCTGCCTTTTCGACCAGCACCGTGTCGCCGATGCGCACGTCTTTGCGTTCGAGCTCGACGAAATTGTGCAACGACGCCCGACTGACCGTCGTCCCTGACACGAATACCGGCTCGAGAATGGCAATCGGGGTGAGCTTCCCCGACTTCCCTACCGACACCTCAATGTCGAGCAACTTCGTCGGCTTTCGTTCCGGAGGGAATTTATAGGCAATCCCCCAAAAAGGATGGTGACCCGTGGTGCCCAAGTGCGAGTACAGCGAGAGGTCGTCGAGCTTGATGACCATCCCGTCGATGTCGTAGCCAAGCGTCTGCCGCCGCGATTCGTAGTCCCGGCAGTATTCGAGCACGGCCTCGTCGGAGGTACTCTCGAAGACTTCGCTCAGGTACACCTCCGCACCACGGTCGGCGAGCCATCGTAGCATCTCGCCCTGTGTTCTCGGTACGACAACGCCGTCACTCGATGCGACTTGATAGAAGAGCGCGCGAATCCCGGTTTCCTCGAGGCCGGTCGGGTCCTTGCGTTTCATCATGCCTGCGCACCCGTTACGGGGATTGATCAGCGGCCTATCGAGGGTCTCGTTGAAACGCGCGAACTCGGCGAGGGGCCAATAGATCTCGCCACGAATCTCGAGCTCGCCTTCGGCCACGCCTTCGAGCTCGACCGGCACCGTGCCGAGCTGACGCACTTGCTTGGTGATGACGTCTCCCCGTCGGCCGTCGCCACGCGTGACAGCGCGCTGCAACTTGCCGTCGGCATAAAGAAGCGAAATCGAGATTCCGTCGACCTTGGGTTCGACGATCACCTCGAGCTCGTCGATCTCGAGCTCCTTCCTCCTACGTCGAAACCATGCCGCCAACTGTTCCTCGATCGGCATCGGCTCCCCGCTGCTGTCACGTCGGTTCGGGGAAAGTTTCTCGAGAGACAGCATGGGCACGCGGTGCTCGACCGTCTCGAAGCCAGCGGTGTGCTCCTGCCCGAGCTGCACATCGAGCCGCTCAGACGGATCGACCCCGAGCGCATCGGCGAGCTCTTCATACCGGTCGACCAGGTCGTCGAAGGCAGAGTCCGGAATCTCCGGCTCCCCCGCCCGGTAGGCGGCCTCGTGGTAGCGAATTTCCTGGGTGAGCTGTTCCAGCTCCTTTCGGCCGCCCATGCCCGAAATCTTGCCAGAATTAGCCCTCAATCAAAGGGGACTGGCCTGTTTTGACGCGTTAATTGCGATCTTTTGGGGTCATGCTGTGACAAGGCTCCGCCGCTAAGGCACTTTGTTTAGTTGGGGATGGACGAGGAAGCCCGACGTCGGCGCGAGCTCGAGGAGCAGATGCGGCTGCGCTCACTCCGTGCCCTCTCGCACATGCTCCCGGTGCTGGCGTTCATCTACGCAGCCGCCGCAGTGGTGTTCTTGATCGCGCCGCCCTTCACGCCGGCAGAGCCCCACGTCTTCATCTGCTCGGTCGCCTCGGGACTCGTGTGCATCGTGTGGGCGATCATCCGTGTGGACGACCCGCGCTTCGACACCCCGATTACGCTCTACACGATCTCTATCGCTGCAGGTATGGGCCTCGCCATGTTTGCCGTCAGCGGCGAGCTGTCGAACACCACGACGCTCGCGATCGCGATCGTAGCAGCGGGCGCGCTCCTCTATCGCCTCTCGATGTACTTCACCATGGTGGCCATCATCTTCATCGGTTGGCCCCCCATCGCGCGCGGGGTCCCGATGCCCGAGTACGTTCTGGCAGCCTTTCACCTGTGGGCGTCCGCCGTCGTCGGCGGTCTCGTGTTGTGGTCCCGCCGCCGACTGATGTTGAGCCTTCTCCGAGAAGCGGACGAGGCCAAAGCGATGCGAAAGCTCGCCACCGGGCAAGCCCGAACGCTCGCCCGAGCGCGCGACGCCGCGTTGGCATCCGCCCGAACCAAGGGTCAATTCCTCGCCAATGTCAGCCACGAGGTGCGAACCCCACTCAACGGCATTCTCGGACTGCTTCAATTGATCAACCCATCCGAGCTCCCTGAGCCACAAAGCGAGTACCTCCGCGAGGTCCACAAGTCAGGTCGCACGCTTCTCGCAATCGTCAACGACCTGCTGGACCTTTCCAAGATCGAGGCGGGAGAGATGCGACTCGAGTCCGTGCCCTTCGACCTAGGCTCGATGACGGAGGAAATCGCGATGAACTACGCGTCCGCCGCCGCCGCAAAAGAAATCGAGCTCTTAACCGAAGTCGACCCCGACGTTCCGTCTGAAGTCTGCGGCGACCCCCTGCGATTGCGACAGGTCCTGTCAAACCTCCTGAGCAACGCAGTGAAATTCACGAGTGAAGGCGAGGTAAGAATATGCATCCGGGTGCTCGGTCGCGACGAATCTCACGTTGAGCTCGAGCTTCGCGTGTCCGACACCGGCGTGGGCGTTTCGGAGGAGCAAGCCGAGACCATCTTTCGACCTTTCTCGCAGGCGGATGCATCGACTACGCGCGAGTACGGTGGCACAGGCCTCGGGCTTCCCATCTGCACTCAACTCGTCGAGCTCATGGGCGGCGGGCTCGGACTTCAAAGCAAGGTCGGCGAGGGCAGCACTTTCTTCTTCAACGTGCGGTTCGAGCTCGAGGAGCAACTGAGTGATGAGCTCAAAGCGGTCACGGAAGGGCTCTCGGGAATGCAGGTGCTGCTTCTCGAAAGCAACCAGCACGCGCTCGAGACCTTGACCGCCCAGTTCCAAGCCTGGGACATGCTGGTCTGGACCACGACGACCTTCGACGGCGCGATGCGAACACTCCGCAACTCACCGCATCCCGATGTGACCCTGATCGACCTGCGGTGCCTCGGGAAAGACTGGCGGACGAGAGCGAACGACATCGCAAGAGCCGCCAGCAGGGTGGGGAGCTCGGTCATCGCCGTATGCTCGCACCGCCACGAGATCAGCGACATGATCGACGCAGGCATCGATGTTCACGTCCAGAAGCCGGTGCGCCGCGCCAAGATCATCGCCGCGCTCCTCAAGACGCTCGGCAGACGGGAGAATCGGAGCTTGCTCCCGGACGCCCCGGGGCGCCCCTCTCTTTCGGCACCAATCGCCGCCGCGAACGTGCAGTTGAACGGTATCCGTATCCTGGTCGCCGAGGACAACGTGATCAACCGCAAGGTCGCGCGGGCACACCTCGAGGCCCTCGGATACGAAGTGGACACCGTGACTGACGGCGAGGCCGCGCTGGAAGCGCTGAATCATGCCCACCCCTATGCGGCCGTCCTGATGGACGGGCAGATGCCCAAGATGGATGGCTATCAGACAGCCAGGGCTCTGCGTGAGCGCGAATCGGAGTCCGGCCAACGTCGCGTCCCCATCATCGCTCTTACCGCGCATGCCATGACGGGCGACCGAGGAACCGCGTTTGCAGCCGGAATGGACGACTACCTCTCGAAACCATTTACGCAGATGCAGCTGCAAATGGCGCTCGAGCGTTGGGCTACGGGGCCCGACATGCGGAGCTCCCAGTTCCCACCCAACGCTCTCGACACGAGCATCACCACCCAGCTACTGGACCTCGAACGGGAAGAGCCAGGGTTTCTGTGTGATGTCATCGACTCATTCTTCCGAACCGCCGAAGATAGTATCGCTCGCATGAAGACGGCGATCCTCTGTGGAGATCTTCAGGCCCTCCGCGCTGCGGCTCACATGGTCCGCGGCAGCAGCCAGCAACTCGGCGCACGACGATTCGGCCTGACGTGCCAAAGGCTAGAACGGCTCGAAACCACCGAAAACGCGGACACGCTTCTCCTAGAGCTGGAAGGAGACCTCGAAGGCGCGCGCGATGCCTTGACCGGACTCGCAGACCGGGCGCTCGACGCGGCGTCCTGATCAGTTGATGGGCTGCACGCCCGACAGCCGCGAGGCGTCCACAATCCAACTGTCACGGATCATCTGTGGGGGGATGCCCTCTACGTGGTCGACGAGCCACTCGACATCCGACGTCTCAAAACGCGCGATCTGGTGGTAGTGATAGATACCCAGGCGGTTGAGCGCGCGCTCGAGGTTCGGGTCGACGCCTTCGAGACGCTGCAGATCGTCACGCGGCCCGTAGGGTTGCACCATGACCCACGCCGGCGGTCTCGACTCGCCGGTGGTCTTGGCCTCGAGCTCGGTTTCCCGAATGCGGCCTTTGAGGCGCTCGATGTCATCGAGCATGCGCTCATGAATCCCGTGAAGTACCTCAAGCTCGGTCTGGAGGCGTTCTTGCCGCGCCTCGGCCTGCCGAAGCGAAGCCTGGGCCTCATCCCGCTCTTCGACCGCCAACCGAAGCTCACGGCGGAGGTCTTCTGCAGACTCGCGTGAGGTGGGGTGCGGCGCCTCTGGGACCTGAGACAGCCGCGTCTCGACTTCGTGGATGGCCTGATTGCGCGCGTCGAGTGTGGCCGTCAGCTGGCGCTTGGACCGCTCGAGTGAGTCGGTCTTGTCGGTGGCCTTGGCGAGCTGCCTATGGAGCGCCTCGATGCGTTCGTTCTGTGAAGCCATGTCGGTGCGCGCTTCGTCGAGCTCATATTCGAGCGTCTTAGCCCGAACTGGCGCCCCGAAGCGCCCCCAAAGAACCTGGCCCAGCCACAGCGTGACTGCGCCGAACGCTGCCGACACGAACAGGGCCCCGATCATCTGTAACACCAGGTACGTCACGTATCCCCTCCCCCTTTGCGCTGCGAGTCGTCTCCACCGACAACGACAAGCTGCGAATGCACTACTCGAACCCCCGGCAAGTTGCGCACGATGCGCTCCGCACGCCGAGCTTCGGCAATCGACGCCACCTCTCCCTCGAGCTCGACGTCCCGACCTTCGACCACCGGAATGATGTCATCGAACCCCGTGTGCTCGAGGACGTTGGTCACCCGGGTCGCCACGTCCCACTCGATCTGATGGCGGGTCGGGCTCAGATACGCGACCCATGCGACATAGCCGAGGAAGGCCGCCAAAACTGCGCCAAAGACTCCCTTCTTCCACATGGTTCGGTTTTCCTAGGCGGCATTGAACCCGATCTGATCCGAAAAAGCTACGTTCTGGCGAACACATCCCCCGCTAACCGCGAGCCAGCGCACAAATCGGAGGGTCGCCTCGCCCGATCGGGTGGCTGTTGCGAGGCACTCAAGAACCAAGAGAACACTGCTCGACGATCTGAAACAACCGATCTCGCCGATCATCGGCCCAGGTATAGAGAGCGACCGATGCTGCGACGAACGAAGCATCGGCGAGCTCCAGCGACTGCGCCCACCCGAGCGCCGCCTTGCGTTCCGCCGATGACGCGCGTCGCTGAATCCGCGCGACCGTCATATGCGGCAAAGGAGGTCGTTCGTCCGGAGGTGCGTCGGCAGCTTCTAAGAGCGGCGCGCGCGCGTGGTTGATCATCGCACACAGCGGCACGCGTCCATCGCCGACCATCGCGGATAACGCGGATGGCTTGCGTGCATTTCCGAGCGGCTTCACCTCGGTAAACGAGCCGGCAACCACCTCGGAATTCACGAGATCGGGGATACGGCCCCACGCGCGTCGGGCGTCTGTCTCGGCCACCGAACCGAGAAAGCCCAAGGTGCAGTGCAGATCGGCCATGGCGAAGAGGCGGACGCGCGGTGGCGGCTCTGCGGCGAGGTGTAAACCCTCGACTTGCATCGGGAACGCGATGAACCAATTAGGGGCCACGCCACGAGTCTAGGCCCATCCAAGACCGGCCGCGAGAACCCATGCCCATCACCGAAACTTTTAGCGAATCCTTAGTGGCCCACCCGATCTACACGTGGACCGTCCTCGGCGTTGTCGTCATGGGGGCCGTGTCGTTCCTCGTCTTGTCGTTCATCTCGGCGCCTTACGGGCGACACCTACGCGAGGGCTGGGGGCCCACGATGAACGCGACGGTTTTGTGGATCCTGATGGAAGCACCGTCCCCGCTGTCGTTCGCGATCGTGTACTTCATGTCCGACAACGCGTTCAAACCGGTCCCGCTGATTTTGCTCGGGATGTACATGGTGCACTACCTCTATCGGTCGTTCATCTATCCGTTTAGGATGCGCGGCGGCCACAAGCGTAAGCCCATCCTCACGGGCGCGCTTGCGACCGTTTTCAACACCGCCAACGGCTCGACCAACGCCTTCGCGATCACCGAGCTCGCGCCCCACTTGCTCAGCACCGCCTGGCTCGCCGATCCTCGGTTCATCATCGGCGTGCTGGTCTTCGCGACCGGGTACGCGATCAACCACCAGTCGGACGCGATCTTGCGAGACCTCCGAAAACCCGGGGAGAGCGGCTACAAGATCCCCCACGGCGGCTTTTATCGTTGGGTCTCGAGCCCAAACTACTTCGGGGAGCTGGTCGAATGGACTGGATTCGCATTGGCCGCCTGGACGGTCCCTGCCTTCGTTTTCGTCTTCTTTACGGCCTCGAACCTCATCCCGCGGGCATTTTCCAACCATCGCTGGTACCTTGAGCACTTCAGCGACTACCCCAAAGCGCGACGCGCAGTGATTCCATTCGTTCTTTAGGCGCTAGCGTGGGGGCGGTGGGGCGGGACAAACTGAGAAGGCCGTCTAGCTTTAGCGTTTGCATCCACCACCCTCTTGACGCGACAATATCGTGCCAAGGGCGCTCATCGTCGGGGAGGGATGTATAGTGGCCGATAAAGATCCGAGCTCGCGCAGAGACCCATCTGATCTGTTCAAGGTCGAAGAAGCGTCGACGTCGATCTCTCCGGTAGAGAAGATCGTTCTGCCGCCCGAGGAGGCGCTCAAGCGACGCATCCAAAGGCTTGCCTTGGCGGCCGTTGCGGCGGTCATCTTTCTGTACATCGGGAACTTAGTGCTCGGCTGGGTTCATGCCAGTCGTGTCGCTTCCGCGCTCGACGACGTGATCGACGATAGTAGCCCGAAAACGATCGACAATGCCCTCATGCTGCTTCGTGACGATCCGAACGACGCCCTGCGCGCGCGTCTCTTCGCCACTGCAGCGCTCGGTGGCGACCAAGAGCGACTGAAAGACGCTGAAGCGCTTCTAGCTGAACCCGGGCAGGAGAACGATCCCGACGAACGAATCGCGCGCATCTATGTGCTTCTGGCGCAGGGGGACGCGCGTAAGGCACATACCGAGGCAGAGCGGCCGGCGAAATACGGCGACCAGGCCGCGGCCTTCTTGCGAGGGCGGGCAATGATCGCGATGGCTCGAGGACAGTGGGCGCAGGCCCTACCCGATGCTCAAAGCGCGGTCGAGCTTCGCCCCGGTGCGCCTGAACCTGCCGCGCTGCTCGCTCTCGTCACCGCGCGCACCGACGGCCCCGACGCGGCCCTTGCGGCGCTCGATGCCGCAGACGAACAGACGCCGGCTACTCGGACCGTGCGCGCTCGCATCGTCGGCTTACAACGAAGCAACGCGACAGAAGCGCTTTCGCTGACCAAGAGCGTGCGCAACGAGTCCGACGCAAGCGTGGTTCAGAAGGCCTGGGCCGAGTTGATCGAAGGCGTGCTCGCCTATCAGCGCGGCGCGATCGGCGAGGCGTACGCTCACGCCCGCGCAGCCGCAGAGCCAAATGTGCAAGTCGACGAACCGTTGGTCGTCGGCACGGCGCAACTCTTCTTGGCACTCGGACACTCCGGGGAAGCCAGGCGACTGTTGAAGCGACTATCGAGCGGCCCTTCGGCCGACCTCTCGAGTCGCGCTCACGTCATCGCGTGGTGGTACGCTCGGGCCGGTGACCTCAGAGCAGGGCTCGCCACCCTATCGGGAGCCGGTTTGGGCCCCGAAAAAGAGGTCTCTTCGGCATTTCGAGCGCTTACGATCGCCGAGCTTTGGAAGAGCTCCCCGAGGGCCAGCGAGCGCCACCAAGCCGCAGCGCTGTACCGCGAGGCCGCGAAGGATCCGGCCTGGGGCGTTGCGGCCTCGGACGCACTCGCGCGGATGCTGATGGAGGACGGAGAGACCGAGCAAGCCATCGCTGTTCTCAAAGAGGGACTAGCGGTGCACCCAAATCACCTGACCTTGGTCGACGCCGCCGTGGAGGCCTACATCGCATCGAACCAGCTCGCAGAAGCCGACGCGATCACCACCGCCGCCCTTGGCGCTTTCGATGGCGAGGGCTGGGCGCATGGAACCCGCGCTCGCGTGCTGCTCGCAAAGAGAGAACCCGCCAAAGCCGTCACCGAGCTGGATCGCGCAGTCGAGCTCAGCCCAGACGACGCGAGCCTCTACGCGCTTCGTGGCGATGCAGCACGCGCGGTGGGCGACACGAACGCGGCCAAGCTCAGCTACGAAAAAGCCCTGCAACTCGATCCCGAACAACCACGGGCGCTATCCGGCCTCTTGGCGCTCTTGATCGACACCGGAGACTTCGCGCATGCCGGGGAGATCATGCAGGAGATGGACGATGCCAAGGTGCGCGACCTCCGGGCAGACGAGCAACGGATCCGCTATCTCGTGCGCACGGGCGCCGGGCAAAGCGGGTTCACCACGATGCGAAATGCGGTGAGCCGCCACGGCCGTAATGCAGGCCTCCGGCTCGCTGGCGCCCGCGTCTACTTGCAGGGCGATCAATATTCCAAGGCCGCGGTCTACTACCAGCAGGCGAAACGCCTCGGCGCCGATGCCCGCACTGCGGAAACCGGGCTCGCCCTCGCGCAGGTCTATGGCCGACGTCGTTTGGGCGCCGAAAAGACCCTCGAGCGGGCGGCCGAAGTGCCCGATGACGCGACCGAACCGCCGCCACCACCGAGCGCGCTGATTCAGGTCTGGGAGCTGGTGGTCAGAGCGCGCCTCGCACTCGCCGACCAAAAGCGCGGGCTGGCGGTTCGATACGCCACGCGCGCCTCCGAGCTCGTTCCGAACGACGCCGATGTGTTCCTCTTACAGGCAGACATCGAAGAGGACCGCGAACGCTCCCCCGAGGAGCAGCTCCGTCTTGCTGCCAATGCCCCCGTGCCCATGCCCGTAGCCGCGGGCAGGCTCGCCGTCTTACTCGGGCCGACGCAAGAAGGCTGCGAGATGGCGAGTCGCAGCCTCGAAGCCAATCGCACGGGTCGGCTCGCCAAGCGCCTTCGCGACGTCGCTCGCCAGTGCGAGAAGTGAGCCCTTCCTCGGGGGCCTGCCCCGCGGTGACGAAGTCGCTTTACGGGGCTACTCGGAGTCGGTAAGCAGGTTCGACACGCGCTCGACGGCGTCGATGTACTCGCTGACGATTTCCTCGATCACCTGGCGGACAGGCTTGCGAGTGTTCATCTGGCCAACGACCTGGCCGACCGGTGTTCCGAGAAGCGTATCCGACCCCTCTACACCCGTTTGCGCGAAGCGCATGATGCGTTGAGTCGCCTCCGCCGTGGCCATGAACTGAAGCGGCATCGGTAGGTAGCCCGGACACTCCGGGTCCTCGTCCCACGCACGCGTGTAAGCCGTCTTGAGCTGACGGGCGGGTTTGCCGCTGATGCAGCGCGAGCGCACCGTCTCAGTCGAATCGGCGACGAGCAACTTGTCGACGAGCGACGGGATCGAATCGGACTCTTCGGTGGCGAGCCAGATCGAACCCGTCCACACGCCCTGGGCCCCCAGCGCCAGAGCAGCAGCCATCTGTCGACCGGAGCCAATCCCGCCAGCGCCCAACACCGGAGTCGGGGCCACGGCGTCAACCACCTGCGGCAGAAGCACCATCGAGCCGATCTCACCGGTGTGGCCGCCTGCCTCGTAGCCGGAAGCGATGACGATATCCACACCCGCTTCCTTTTGCTTGATCGCTTGCTTCACGGTCCCGCAAAGAGCTGCAACCACGATCCCCTTGTCGTGCGCCTGACTGATGATGTCTTCGGGGGGTGGGCCGAGCGCATTGGCGATGAGCGCAATGGGATGGTTCATCGCGACCTCGAAGTGCGCGCGACCACCGGAGGCCGACCAACCGAGTAGGCTTTCGATGTGTTCGACGTCATCCGGGAGCGGCGGCACGCCATTGCGATTGAGCAGGTCGTTGATCCACTTGCGATGCGCAGGCGTGATCATCTGGTCGAGCTGCTCTTTGCTGATGTCGCCCTGGTCTTTGCCGATGTACTTGGCGGGGATGACCGTATCCACACCGTACGGCTTGCCGTCGACATGTTCGTCGATCCACTTCAGCTCGAGCTCGAGCTGCTCCGGGCTGTACGCCACGGCACCCAACACCCCGAGCCCACCGGCACGACTGACGGCCGCCACAACATCACGGCAGTGACTAAACGCAAAGATCGGGAACTCGATCCCCAATCGCTCACAAATCTCAGTCTTCATCCAAACAGCCTACGGTAGAACATGTTCTAGTTTGGAGGAAGGCGCGCGAGAGGTCAAGCCTATTCGAGGCTATCGTCGACCAGGTTTTCCCAGTCTTCGGTACCGTCGGTCAAGGCTCGTATGGGCGGAGCGCAAATGGCAGACGAGGTGCGCTCTACTGCGCGGACACAGGGATGCGGGGTGGGTTGCAGCGAAGCGGACCCGTGCCCGAGATCCCCTTGCGTACATCCGGCACCGAAGCGAGCGCCGCGGCCACGATATCGAGCGGCTGCACCTCCCAGAGCGCCAACGACGCATCACTCTCCGCGGCAATGATGAACACGTCGTTGCCCTCCGCGACCGCTGACCAGGCGACCTCCCGGTCCGACTGGTTGATCGCATCGACTATGAAGCTCGGGTCCTCCGCAAACCGAATTCGCCAAACCGCGACGACTTCCGAGCCGCTTTCGAAGATGCCGAGCTCGTCACCCCGCCACTCACCAGCGTAATACCACGCGGCAAGCTCGTTGAATCCGAGGCGCAAGAGCGTCGCGAACACGTACCAAGCACCGTTGCGATCCTCGAGAGCCAGCTCGCTTTCCGCGACCGGGAATGGGAATACGTCGTCCGGGGCGTCGATCGGTGTAAAGCCATTGGTGACGAACCCCTCGTAACCGAGCATCGAGTCGAGAGCGGAAGGCGGCGGCGCCATGAAGAACGCCGCGCGCCCCGGGAGGCCTTGGTCCTGTGTCGCTCGACCGATAAGCTCGATCCCGAACGCGTAGGGGAAGCCCGATGCCGAGGCGGTTATCGGTATTTCCAGATCCGCCGCCTCTCGTCGCGAGCCCTCTTGGAAGTCGAGATAGATCTGATCCC
Organism: uncultured Coxiellaceae bacterium; assembly: GCA_964194675.1. Lineage (GTDB taxonomy): Bacteria > Myxococcota_A > Polyangia > Polyangiales > Houyiibacteriaceae > SG8-38. The sequence continues at coordinate 29,183 of CAXMND010000100.1, forward strand.
AGTCGACCAGGTCGTCGAGATTGTCGTAGACCCACGCGAACGACGAATAGGTCGCGTCCCCTTCGATGACCGTTCGGGCCCCCATCACGCCGTCCGTGGTGTTGACGTCGGCGTAGACCGAGCGAATCCCAAACTGACGGTCTTGAATCGCATGCACGAACTCGTGAGCCAAAATCGATTGCGCACTGATCACGTCGTAGTCGCGGTCGATGATGGTGATCGAACGGTTCCCCGAGCTGTAGTACGCGGCGATCGCGTTCACCCGATAGTCGATCTCGGTCTCGGTCGCGCTCTCCGCCGCATCCGGGATGAACCCGATCAGGCGAAGCCCGCGCGTCTCGGGGTCGTCCCCCACCAAGTCATCATCGCTGACGCCACTCCGAACCTCTTCCTCGAGCTGCTCGACCGAAATCGTTCGAATCGACGGCATCGACGTCGAATCTGCGTCCAGGCTCTCCGCCAACGACGCGAAAATCGCACGCTGACAGACCTCCTGCGTGATATCGCACCGCAACACGTCCTGCGGTAGGACAGGCGCCGGCGCCGCATCACTCCCACAGGCAACGAGAGCCACGCCAAGAGCTACTAAAGGAATAAGACGACCAAGAGACATGAGCTCAGGGTATTCGATAGCGGGCAGGTCGCCCAGCCGAAGCACGCCCCTACAAGTCGTCCCATGTGCTGATGGCCCAACATCGTGCGAAGTTCAGGCAAAATGAAGCGTGTTTGCGTGTTTTGTGGGTCGAGCTCTGGGAAACGGCCTGTGTTTGCGGAAGCGGCGGATCAGCTGGCCGAGGCTCTGGTTCGGCGAGAGCTTCAGGTGGTCTACGGAGGCGCGAAGGTGGGCCTCATGGGGGTCGTCGCGGATGCCGTGTTGCAACGGGGTGGCGAAGTCATCGGGGTCATCCCGCGCATGCTGATGAAGAAGGAAGTCGTGCACGAGGGACTGACAGAGCTTCACGTCGTTTCGTCGATGCACGAGCGAAAGGCCAAGATGGCAGAGCTGGCGGACGGATTCCTCTCGCTTCCGGGCGGTCTTGGCACCTGGGAGGAAACCCTCGAGATGCTGACCTGGGCGCAGCTCGGCATTCACAATAAGCCCTGCGCACTGCTCAACGTCGGGGACTTCTTTACGCCGCTCGTGCAGCTCTTCGAACGCGGGCGAGCGGAGGGGTTTGTTCGGGCCGAGCACCTAGATCTGCTTCTCGTCGACGACGCCCCCGATTCGTTGCTGGCGCGAATGGAGTCCTATGAGCCACCGAAGCAGGCAAAGTGGCTGGACCGGGACCAGTCGTAGGCCGCGCGGCCGACGGCGCGTTCAGGTTTGCGCGGTGTGGTGCCCAAGCCCTTGAAACCAAACCTGTTTTGGAGGTCGAGCGTGTCCCTATAGCCGGACGCATCAGCCTCGGGTATTTTCGCGGGTCTTGTGAGGTGGTTCCCATCGCGACAGACGCTGAAGGCGGTATTCTCGTTTTCGCTCTTCGGGCACGCAACTTCGACGGCGATACGCCGATAACGAGCGCATCGCTATGTTCCGAAGCCCACTCGCATATCCTTTTGTCGCCCCGTCCGGCCCTCTGCTGCGACTGATTGCGTTCGTGATAGTTGCTGCGCTCCCTGCTGGCTGTGGCCACGTGAGCTGCCCCGACTCGTTCGTGGACACCGACGGGGTCTGTTTGAAGCGCGCGTCAGCCGATCCCAATCCCGCCCCCACCGCGGAGCGCTGTGACGGCGTCGACAATGACCTCGACGATGGGGTCGACGAAGACTGGCCCGAGCTCGGCAAACCCTGTGGCGAGGGGGCAGGTGTCGGCGAGTGTGTCGCTGGCGCGTTTGTCTGTGCGGGTGACGGGACCGGCACCGTGTGTGAGGGGGCCGTTGGGCCAACCGCCGAAGTCTGTGACGGGAAAGACAACGACTGCGACGGGGTTCGCGACAATGGCCCCGCGGAGGTGTGCGACGGCGAGGACAACGACTGCGATGGGTTGGTCGATGAAGGGGTGTTGGCCGTCAAGAAGGAGGAAGTGTTCGGTGGCCTAGGGTCGGTCGCTGCCGTCGACGGTGGGTTTGCCGTGACTCGAGCCTTCCCTGGACAACTTCAGTTCGAGACCTACGACCCGACCGGCGCCAGAACGGGTAAGAACGCTACCTTCAGCAGCATCACTGACGTCGCATTTCTCGAATCGGACGGGGACGGCAGTGAGGTGTACCTCACTTGGGGCAAGTTCACCTACCACGCGGCCCAAGCACACGTCGACGCCAACCTCATTCCAACCATCATCGCTCAGCACCAGTTGCACGAGTCATGGGACCAATCTCCTGAGTTCATCGCCTACAGACCGCCCTTTCATCCACGTGTGGTCGCGTCGTCACGTCGCTTGGCGGGCTTTGAGGATCCTTTCACCTTCTCCATCATCGCGTTTGGGGACGACCTAGCCGCGGTGGCCCAGCAGGTGCCGACGATGGTGCCAGACGTCCTGCTAGTGTATTCGTACGACGCCGCGGGCGTCTGGATCGTGTGGGAAGCCAACCAAGAGATCGAAGGCGCCTGGTTGCTCAATGACGGACGGCTCGCGCTAGGCGCACCGCTCGGGTCTGGCTCCGACCCCGCCCTGGCGGCGACGCGCGATGGCCCAGCGATGGTTTCCCTCCTCGACGGCGACGTCCAGCTCGCTGAGCT
>CAXMND010000101.1:0-19702 GCA_964194675.1 uncultured Coxiellaceae bacterium
GTGATCTTCGACGAGAAGACGGGACGTCGGTACACCCGGCTCGGTCATCTGAGCCCCGACCAAGCCCACTTGGAGATCTACGATAGCCCCCTGTCGGAGGTCGGTGTCCTCGGGTTCGACTGGGGCTATTCACTGGACTCCCCGGATGCGTTCATCGGCTGGGAGGCGCAGTTTGGCGATTTCGGAAACGTCGCCCAGGTCATCATCGACCAGTTCATCTCCTCGTCCGAAGACAAGTGGCACAGGCTGAGTGGGCTGGTGATGTTCCTTCCGCACGGCTTCGAAGGCCAAGGCCCGGAGCATTCGAGTGCGCGACTGGAGCGCTTCTTGATGCTGTGCGCGGAGGACAACATGCAGGTCGTCAACATGACGACCCCGGCGCAGCTCTTTCATTGCCTACGCCGTCAAGTGCTTCGACCATGGCGCAAGCCCCTCGTCATCATGAGCCCCAAGAGCCTACTCCGGCATCGTCGTGCGGTCAGCACACTCGATGAGCTCGCCAACGGCGAATTCCAACGCATCATCCCGGACGACGCGGCGATCGATCCATCCCAAGCAAGGCGTTTGGTCCTCTGCACGGGGAAGATCTACTACCACCTGCTCGAGCAACGGGAGCGCGACGAGATCACCGACGTCGGCATTATGCGGATGGAGCAACTCTATCCACTTCGCGCCGTCGAGCTGCAAGAACGCCTCGCGCCCTACCCCCAGGACGTCGACTTGGTCTGGGTCCAAGAGGAGCCGTGGAACATGGGCGCGTGGTACTTCATGCGCGCACGCCTACCCGAAATCCTCGGCAACGACGTGCCCCTGCGATGCATCGCGCGTCCCGAGAGCGCCAGCCCGGCGACCGGCTCCGGCGCATCCCACAAGCTAGAGCAGCAGCTACTGCTCGATGAAGTGTTCAGCTGAACAGCATCACCTAGCTTCCGATCCATCCCGCGATCCGGCCTCGCTGTCTGCCTTCGCGCCTCGAGATGCGTCGCTCCGGGCACTCGCGCCGCAGGCCAGTCTCCTCGCTCAGCTGCTCACCTACATAGAGTAGGCTCCGCGGGCTCCTCGCCACCGAGACCGCCTCACAGAATGCCTCGAAACCTATCTGACGCTGTTTAGAGTCAGCGTTCAGCGTTGGCGCTGGCACTGCTACTGTTAAATGCAAACGACCCCGCGGTGGCGGGGCCGTGTGGAATGGAGCAAGCAGCTCTTACGACGCGTTGACTGCGACGCTCCGTGGGCTCTGGGCTTCCTTCTTGGGAAGCCGCAGAGCGAGTACGCCATTCTTCAAATCGGCACTGATGCTGTCTGCGTCGACGGTGTCAGGCAGGGTAAATGAGCGTGAGAAGCTGCCGTATCGCCTCTCGATGCGCTTGTACTTACCTTCGCCCTCGGAAAACACGGTGTCAACTTCCGAATTGACTGCTTTTTTAGGCGCGATACGCTGTCAGCAATGAGGGGTCCGAAGCTTGTGGTCTTGATGGCGCTCATGGGGGTCGCGTTGCAGACTGGTTGCGTCGAAGATGTACGCTTCAATCCCTCGGGTTGCGATGTGCAGGTGCGGGGCCGATGGTTCGTCGACAGTGAGAACCCGAACGAGGCGACTTGTGGGAACATCGCCCTTGTCGAGCTCGCTATCATCAACGACCCGCAAACCCAGTTTTGGTCTGCTCCCGAGTTCAGCCTCAAATGCGATGCCGCAACGGACTCCAACGCTACGGTCATCGACGGCGGGGCATATCTCGACACCATCAGCGTCACCCGCGGCCGATGCGGTGGGACCGGAGAGATTCTCGAAGACCGGGTCGGGCCCTATAGGTATCGGTGGCGCTCCACCACCGACAAAAACTTCATCGTCGACTGCTCTCCGATCAAGGCACAAGACATCACGTCGATCGATGGTGGAACGCAACTCATCTTGGACCTTCCCCCTGTCAATTTCCTAACCATGGACGGCGGCGTCGAATGCCCGCCAACCAGCATCCCATAGGCCCCCAATCGTGTTTCGATTTCCTCCACTCACGCCCTTCGTCAAGAAGCTTCTGATCGCCCTCTTCGGAACTTGGATCGCGCAGATCCTCCTTCAGAACTGGGCGGGCGTTCCGATCTTCGAGGCCCTGTCGCTCAATGCCGGTCAGCTCGGTGTGCACACTCTCTGGCAGCTCGGCACGCACGTGTTCGCCGCGCCCACAGGGCCTCAGTACGTCTTTTCGATGCTGATCACTCTGGTCTTCTTGTGGTGGATGCTTGCGCCGTTCGAACAGCGCTTCGGTCAAAAGCGCACGATTCAATTGTGCGTCGTCGCCGCTCTCTCGTCGGCGACACTCGCAATCCTGGTCGGCCTGTTCTTGTCGGCCCCACACCGCTTGTTCGGCGCTCAAGCGATCCTGATCGGTTCGATTGCCGCGTTCGCGTGGTCCTACCGAGGTCAGGGTCGAATGAGCTTCTTCGGTGTCATCGACATGAAACCGGTGCACATCATCTACCTCGTGTTGGCCTTGAGCGCCCTCATGTTCATCACGTCGGGTGATGCCGTTTCATTCGCGGCGGATCTCGGTTCCATCGGCGGCGGGATGGGGTTCATCGAATGGCTGCGAAGGCCTCCGGGCAAGCGCCGGCGGCGACGCCGCAAACGCAAGAAAAGGAAAGGCTCCCTCGACGTAATCGAGGGGGGTCGCACCGACGAGCCGCGCTGGCTAAACTAAGCCATGTTTATTCGCTTGCTTGCCTTCATGGTGGGATGCTCGGGGCTCGTCGTCGTGCACGGATGCTCGAGCCGCGGTGAGCTCGCATCATCACCGATCTACAACACCTGCTTCGACCTCGAGAACTGCGTCCCGACGGCCGAGCTCTGCGAGGAGTTGACCGTCCGTTTTGCTGGCGTGTCGTACACGAACGCGATTTGCACTGTGACCTGTGCGGTAGAACGCCCCTTGGCACTGGACTGCCCAAGAGCGTTCATCGGACGAAACGGAAGTTGTTATCCGTCTAGCGTCGCTGGGGGAGTGGACGACACCCTGATCTGCTTCGAACCATGCGATGTGGACGGGGATTGTCTATGCGGTTTTCGATGCCTCGACGCGGTGGACCTGTGCCCCCCTTCGGGCCTCCAGTGCCCGATTGCGGACGGCGACGCGATATGCGTGCCTGGACCGAACGACTGCTTCTTTTGAGGCTCCTCCGACAGCCGCGTGCTAACCCTCAGACCATGAACGTGCGTCACACCGCGCGATTTTCCGGCGCATTGCTCATGTTCCTGGTGCTTAGCTGCACCGGACGAAAGCAAGTTCCTTTCGGCCTCGAAGACCCGGAGACCAGTACGACCGAACCGACGGAGGAGGCCGAGCAGGGGGCTTCGGAGTGGCTCGTCGGAGAAGTATTCGAGGCTGGCCAGGTGGAAGTCCCTATCGAAGAGTCAGCCATGGTCCTCGATGCGGGCTATGCGCTTGCGGCGCTCCGTTTGGACTTGGACGATGACGGCGTGGTCGACGCCCTCGTCGTGTCGGCAGGTCCGGAAGAAGTTCGGCTGCAGGCTGGTTATCCACGCGGCATGACGGTCCGCTCCCGCACGATCGACTCGTTCATAGTGCCCGGCCATTGCTTGGAGCCAAAGGCCGAAATACGTCAACTCTCGGAGTCGCTGGTCGGCGTGGTGGTCGAGCACACATGCGAAACAGGCAAGCGCGAGAATTTGTGGGTGCTCTCCGTCGAGGCCCAACCCCGAGTGAGGGAACGGATTACGGTCTTCCCGCCCAACCGTGGCTCCGGGGTTCCAATCGAGTTGTCCCTTCGCATCGAGGATCACGACTCCGACGGATACGACGACGTGATTGCCGACACTCGGATCGGGGCGATGGTGGTGCCGCTGACCTGGCTCAACCGGCCCGGTGGGTTCGCGAGAGACACCTCACAACCCGAAGCGACGTTTCAACAGCTTGCCGATCAAGCAGCTGCCATGCTCTCCTCCGACGTGTCCGGCGCGGAGAAGCTCGCCTTGGAAGTCCTCGATGCGTTTCGTGTGCTTTGTCGGGAGAGCGGAACAGCACGACTCGGCCTCTCGGGTACGCAGGGCCTTCAGTGTCAACGGTCACCAGGCGCGGCGCGAGCATCGACAATCGCAGCGACGGCCGCAATACGAAAGCACGATTTCGTTCGCGCCCTCGAGCTCCAACGATGGTGGGGCCGGTCCGCGACACAACCCACGGCGGAGGACCGAAATCTGGTGAATGTCGCCTGGCAACGCGCAAAGGCGAAGAGCACCGCGACCTGGCAGCGACTCGATAGCGAAGCCGGTTCCGTTCCGCTTCACTTCCTCGACTCGGACACCCTCGTGATCGGAGGGCGCCAGCCACGCAAAGTCCAGATCAGCACGGGTACGCGTTCAAGCCTTTCGGAGTTGGAAGCGCTTCCACCGATTCGTGATCCAGAGAGTCGCTTCCGGGTAGATGGCGTGCGGGTCACCTGCGCGGGCTTCGAGGCAAACGTGGGGCCGGTGCGTGGGAAACGCACCCATCGGGTTCCGATCGACCGAACGGCCGCAAGCAGTCCTTGCAAGACACCAGTTGATCGCCCAGCGTCAGCCCTCGAGTGGGCGGTGCTCGGCTGGGCGCCTCAAGGTCTTCTCGCCGCGACCGGCGATCGACTTCGGATCGTGCCACTCGATGCGTTTGCCAAACCTGCCGGCCGTCCGATCGACCTAGCCCCAGGAAGTCCACTACCCGCGCCGATTCGAGGCCCGCGGATTACGCCTGATGGCTCTCGCTACGTAATTCCGCATTCCGAGGGTATCGTCGTCCGAGACTGGAGAACCGGGGCGACTCAGCTATGGCTGAGGCCGTCAGATTGGGCCACCGTTCCCGGCGGGGTCCGTAGCGTCGCGATCAGCCCTGATGGTCGACGCGTCGCGGTACAGAAAGGCAGCGAGATCCGGCTACTCATCTGGTAGCCGCGCAAACTTCGAGCATGGATCGGCGACGGTATAGTTCAGGCGGTTTTCTCGCCCTCCTTCTGGTGGTGACTGCGTGTAGCGGCGCGCGGTCGCGCCCTTCGACCCCCTGTATGTCGGATACGGAGTGTCGTGCAGATCGGATCTGTCACGAGGGACGGTGTCGCTTCATCGAGGAAGCGCTCACCGAGCTTGCGATACCACCCACCGATCTGTCCATAGTAGACGCGGCTGTTGGAGCGTCTCCAAGAAGCGCCAACGGCTTCATGGGCGACGCAGCCCACACGGGCCGAAGCGAGAATCGAGGACCGGCAACGTCCCCGTCTTCGGTATGGACCTACAATACCGGCGCGAGAGTCTTCGCTTCGCCGGTAGCGGGACACGACGGAACCATCTACGTGGGCTCGCTCGACGGGCAGTTCGTGGCGCTCAATCCCGACGGAACACTCAAGTGGCGATACTCGGCCGGTCAGAAGATCTATCCGACTGCGCTCGTCGTGGGGAGCTCGGTCATCTTCGGAACGCACCAGGGCGAGTTGGTCTCCCTTTCATTGCAGGGGCAACCGAGGTGGAAGCTCCCCCTCCAAGATGTTGTCGACGCCTCGGCGACGCTCGGCCCCGATGGTCGAGTCTACGTCGTCGCCAACGGAGCTTTCTCGGTGGATCTCTTGGGTCGCCTGTACTGGCACAGACCGACCGCGGACCACGTCCGAAGCGCCCCGGCCATCCATCCGGCTCAGCTGATCATCATCGGAACGAGCGAGGGCTCTCTGATCGCGCTTCGACCCGATGGCTCGGTAGCGTGGGAGACGCCTCTCGGCGGAGCGATCGAAGGGGCTGCGTCGATCGATGACGAGGGCCGGATCTACGTTGGGACCGGGCGCGGTGAGGTGGTGCAGGTCGACCAATTCGGGGCACCTCTCTGGCGATTCAAGACGGGCGGCGAAGTGCGCGCGACACCTGCGATCGCGCGAGATGGCACAATCATCGTCGGGTCCTATGGTGGCAACGTCTACGCCATCACACCGACGGGCGCGCTTCGTTGGAAGGTGGCCACCGGCGGAAGAGTGCGGGCGTCGGCCCGAATTGACGCCGACGGGCGCATCTACGTGGGCTCACAAGACAATATGCTCTATTGCATTGATCCGAACGGCTCGGTTCTTTGGCGCTACAACATCGGCCAAGACGTCGACTCCACGGTGGAAATCGCGCCGGACGGAACGCTCTACGTTGGATCGGATGACGGAGGGGTTCACGCCCTGCGGTAAACACGATGACAGAACAGATTCCTGAGAAAGACGAAATCCTGCGCGTCCTGCAGGCACACGCCCCACGTGCGATGCACGTCGGAGAGCTGTGCGGGCGACTTAAGGTCTCCCGGGCGGCGAAGGACGAAGTGGTCCGGCAGTTGTTGCTGCTCGCCGAGGACGATGCGGTGGGTGAGATGCCCGGATTGCGGTTCCGAGCGCTCTCGGGCGCCAAGAACAAGAAGCCTGGTCGCGAGAAGATGAAAACGACCCGCGGACGAGGACGGCGGTCCCAAGAGCGACTCGCGGAAGCTACCACGGGGTCTCCCATGCTCGAAGGTCGGCTGACCATGACTCCCAAGGGCTATGGCTTCGTGAACCTGTACGACGGAGAACCCGATGTCTTCATCCCTCCCGATGCAGTGGGCCCCGCTCTTCACGGCGACCGAGTGCAAGTACGTGCGAGGCCATCCCCGAAGGGTCGCGAAGGGCACGTCGTAGGAATCGTCGAACGGCGTTCGGCGCGAGTGACCGGAACGCTCCACCCACGCGGTCGCGGGGTGGTTTTCGAGCCGGATGACGAGCGCCTTCGCACCCCAATGCGAGTGGTCGGGAAGGCTCCGAAGCGAGGCGCGAGGGGCAAGGTCGCGTTGGCGGAAATCGTGCGCTTCCCCCAAGGGCGCGAAGATCGCCCCGAGGTTCGCATTCTAGAGTTGCTCGGAGCCGAGGGCGTAGCGCGAATCGAGGTCGAGAAGATCAAGATCCGTGACGGAATCCGAGAGGAGTTCCCCGAAGACGTGCTGCTCGAGGCAGCTGCCCTTCCCGTGCGCGTCGACAAGAGTGTGTTGAAGCGTCGCGTCGATCTCCGGGACATCGACCTGGTCACCATCGACCCACAGACTGCGCGTGACCACGACGATGCGATTTGGGTCAAGCGCGAGCACGACGGCTTTCGACTCCTCGTCGCAATCGCAGATGTTTCGCACTACGTGACCGAGGGAAGCGCGATGGACCGCGAGGCCATCGCCCGATGTAACAGCATCTACTTGCCCGATCGCGCGATTCCGATGCTACCGCCCGAGCTATCCACCGACCTAGCTTCTCTGATTCCCAATCGAGACCGCTTGTGCATGGCCGTAGAGATGCGACTCGATTCCAAGGCCCATGTGACGTCGCACCGAATTTTCGAAGGGGTGATGCGGTCGCACGGCAAGTTGTCGTACGACGGTGTCGCGCGCGCCCTCGGGCTCACGAGCCACGGCCCTCACGAACCGGCAGCCGAAAAACGGGTCAACACGCTCGAGGTTCTCCTCGACCTGTCGCAGCGTCTTCGCCAACGTCGGTTGAAGCGGGGCGCTCTCGATTTCGATTTGCCGGAGCCCAAGGTCGTCCTCGACGCCAACGGAGAGCCCGAAGCGATCGTCCAGTCACGCAAAGACCCGGGGATTCGCCAGGCGTATCAGATCGTGGAAGACATGATGTTGATCACGAACGAGGTCGTGGCGGCGCATCTTAAACGCCATGCTGCTCCGGGGGTATTCCGAGTCCACGGAAAACCGGATCCCGAACGCATTTCCATGTTTTGTCAGGTTGCCAAGTCGTTCGGCTATGAGCTTGACGAAGAGGCCGCGGCAACCCCGAAGCAGCTCAGTAAGTTTCTCAGACGGATCGACGGGACGAACGAAGCTCCGCTGCTTCGGTACCTCCTGCTCAGAGCGATGCAACAGGCGATCTATGACACGGACCCAACCGTTGGGCACTTTGCGTTAGCGGCGAAAGACTACTTGCACTTCACCTCACCGATCCGCCGGTACCCGGATCTTCTAGTGCACAGAATCCTCCGTGACATGATTCGCGACCGAAGTCTGGATGCCGCCTCACTCCGTCCACGCCTACAGCGATTCGCCGCACAAGCGAGCGAGCTCGAACGAAAAGCGATGATCGTGGAAAGGGACGTCCTCGACGTCTATCGCACAATCTACATGCAGGACCACTTGGGAGAGACTTTCGAAGGCCGAATAGGTGGCTTCGCACCCTTCGGGATCTACGTGCAGATCGATGACCCCTTCGTGAGCGTATTGCTTCCGTTCGAACAGCTCGACGATACCTTCGAGCTGGACGACTTGGGCGTTCGACTAATCGGCGCGCGAACGACAAAGATCTTCACGATGAACGATCCCGTCTCGGTACGGGTCGAAGAAGCGAATGTGCAGGAACGGAACGTCATCGGCTCACTCATCCGTCACGATGTAGCGGAGGCCCCTACACAAGCACGGAAGAGGCAGCGATCTAGCGGCGCCAAGAAAAAGGGCCGGCGGCCCCGGCGCAAGTCGTAGTGCCAACTCGAAAACCATCGCTGTCGGTCCCGGAGCTCATCATCCGTAAGCGAGATGGTGGCAGCCTGGCGGAAGACGAGATCGCAGCTTTAATCTCGGGCTTCGTGGATGGGTCGGTAACCGACTACCAAATGAGCGCGCTTGCAATGGCGGTCTATTTCGAGGGCATGAGCTTCGAAGAAACCGTGGCGCTGACCCTGGCCATGCGTGACAGCGGCAAGGTGCTGCGCTTGACAGGCATCGCCGCTCCAAAGGTCGACAAGCACTCGACCGGAGGTGTCGGCGACAAGGTGAGCATCTGCCTGGCCCCGATCATGGCTGCCTGTGGCGTGGCGGTCCCGATGATGAGCGGGCGAGGGCTGGGGCACACCGGCGGAACGCTCGACAAGCTCGAGGCCATTCCTGGCTTTCGCGTCGACCTATCCGTGAAGGAATTTCGAGCACAACTACGGAAGATCGGTTGTGCCCTCATCGGGCAAACCGGCAACCTCGCGCCGGCGGATCGCCGCCTCTACGCCCTTCGCGATGTCACGGGGACAGTCGAGTCGATTCCGTTGATCACCGCAAGCATCCTCTCGAAGAAGCTTGCGGTGGGCATCGACGGCCTTGTGCTCGACGTCAAAGTCGGACGCGGCGCTTTCATGAAGAATCTATCCTCGGCCAGGGAGCTGGCTCGCAGTCTGGTACGGGTCGGTCGACTCGCGGGCAAACGAGTCTCGGCCTTGCTCACGGACATGAGCAGCCCGATCGGGTACACGATCGGTAACTCAGTCGAGACGATCGAGGCGCTAGAGGTCTTACACGATGGAGGTCCCGAGGATCTGCGGGAGATTACATTCGCCCTCGGGGCGGAGATGCTTCGGATGGCAGGGCTCACGAAGTCGAAAGCCGAAGCTGTGCGACGTCAGAAAGCTGTCTTGAGAGACGGCGCGGCGCTCCGCAAGATGCAGGCGATCGTTGGGGCTCAAGGCGGTGACGTCCGAGTGGTCGACGAGCCAGATCGCCTGCGCGTGGCTCGCCATCGGCTGACCGTGGCGGCGTCCAAGCGGGGCTACATCCGTGAGATCGACGCACTCGAGCTCGGTTACGCATCGATGGGTTTAGGAGCAGGACGAACACGAACGGAGGATCCGGTCGACCCTGGGGCGGGGATTCGACTACACGTGCGCCGCGGCGATAGGGTCAGGACCGGCCAAGAGCTCGCGACGCTCTACTCCTCCAAACGGTCCCGACTCGAGGGTGGGGCGAAACGCGTTCTCCCATGCTTCGAGATCGGCAAGACGAGGCCCGAGCCACGCGACCGAATCATCGAGACGATTCGGCGCTAGACCTGACGCAACCATTGGGCTCGAGCTTCATGATCTGCTGCCGGATTCGTTTGCTTGCAGGGTCATCGAGAAGGCGCGTGGTAGGGAAACGCGCACTGGAAGCGTAACGTGCGCCGAGCTCAACCAGGAAATCCGAGCCGCTCACCTCATCGAGGACGGTGAGGACTTCCTCTGCATCGGCGAGGTCGCCCGACAGTCGGGGCTGTGCGAGGTCGAGGGCGCGCAGCAACGTCATTTCTCCGCGACTCTCGCGTCGCAATCGTAGGTCGGCTTCGAGCGCGAAGGCGGTCCCTGCCCAGTAAACTCGAAAGTACGCGCCCGTGCGATTCATGTCGCGACTTTCACTGGTCAGAATGCGGCCGGTGCCGGAACGACGACCGCGTTCGAGTCCGTCGCGAATGCGCTTCCAAGAGACCGCTGCGCTTTGAAGACCACACCGAGCGCGCAAGACCTCTTGCAGATAGGTAGCAATGCCTTCCGTGAGCCACCGATCCTCACGGTAGAGGCGCGGGATCCAAAGATGAGAGAGCTCGTGAATGGCGACCCAATCCGCCTCGAGCTCATGGGCCTCCGCCGTGGTCGAAGTAATCAGCAGGACCGATATACCCCCCCCACGACGAACCATCCCAAAGGCGACCGGGCGGTCCATTCCATCCACCGGGACGATGACGAAGTGGAGCCTTTTCACCGGGAGCTCACCCCCGACCGATGCCACCGTGCCGATCGCACGCGTGAGCCACTGACGGACAACCTCGTCTGCGGGCTGGGGTCCCAGACGGGCAACCGTGACCGATGTGTCGCCGACGGAGAAGCGTTCTTCGGAGAACACCCCGAAGACGTTGTAGCCGCTTCGGTAAAACGCGTCCTCGTCGAGCTGGTACGCTACGCCATTGCCCGTCCAGGGCAGAGAGGCGCGCGCGCCTGAAGGCAAGGAAAACGAGATAGACGCATCGAGGTCAGACGGAAAGGGCTCCGGGCGCCACAGCCATTCGCTTTGGGACACGATGACAGCGCGTGAGTCCCGGGTGCGAAACACCTCATCGACGAAGCGTGTCTCGTACGAAACGCAAACCGAACTCTCCGGGGCCGGTAGCTCGATCCGACCGGCGCGTACCTCGAGGGCACCGCGATCGGAACTGGCGGCCCCCATGGCGCGGGCTGCTTCACTGTCCACGGGCGAGAGGTGGCTCAGGACGAACCCCTCGAAGCAAGCGCGGACTTTCGCACCGTCCAAGTTGTCAAAGATTGTAACCTCGTATCGGGCCGTGGGGTCGACATCGACGGCAGCGCGCGGGGGCGCCCCGTGGGCGCACCCCACGAGCGCAACGAACGCAACGAGTTTCCAGTTTTCGAACATCCCGTAAGTCCTTGTAATTTATTCAGTATTTATGGAGGAATGATACAGACGACCGTCGAGCCGCCGGACGAAACATCGAGCCGGCTAGAGCGTACACCTCACTCTATGCCCGCCACTCTTTTAGTTTGCGACGCGGCAATCGTTTCGCTAGCGTTCCCTGCGAAAGGCGGGGGTTGTGGGACTGGTCCCTATCGCCGCATTGCAGCGTCCTGCAGTGGCTCACTGCCTGGCAATGCACTTGAAGGAAAGAGGGTAGAGACACATGAATTCAGCACTCAAGCACACGATCATCGCAATGGCTACGGTAGCACTCAGTGTGACCGCAGCATGCAAGTCGGACGACGGCCCGGATGCGGCTGAGGTCACGGCCGGCGCGGAAGCGGCAGCGGCTGACGCGGAAGCAGCTGAGGCTGAGGAAGCAACGGGGGACGCCGAGGAAGCAGCGGGGGACGCCGAGGAAGCGGCTGAGGCCTCCTGTGGTGAAGGTAGCTGCGGCTGAGGCCGCGGCGGCACCAACCAATTCAAAGGCTCGCGCTGCCCGACGGGCAGCATGATGTAACAGGCCGCGGCGGCAATTGTCGTCGCGGCTTTTCGTTTGGAAATGACTCAGAAGATACGCGGAATTGGACTCGGCCTTCGGTACGACTTGGCTACGGAGCTCCTCGAGCGACGCCCAAAGAACGTTTCGTGGGTCGAGGTGCATCCAGAAAACTACGTCGACCGCGGTGGGCGTTACGCAGAGATCTTGGATCTCGCCCGAGAAGATTGGCCGGTCGTCACGCACGGGCTGTCCACTTGTTTTGGCGCACTCGAACCATTCGACGAGGGCTATCTAAGCGACCTTCACAGCTTTCTGAAGGACCTCGAGGTTCCGTGGCACAGCGAGCACCTTTGCATTGGCGCAGCGGATGCACATTTCTTCCACGATCTTCTACCGTTGCCCTTCACCGACGAGGCCGTGGCTACGTCTGCGCAGCGCATTTCCGAGGTGCGGGACGCGGTTGGCCTGCCCATCGCGCTCGAAAACGTCAGCTACTACGCGCCTCAAGGCCCCAACGGATTGGAGGAAGCTGACTTCGTCATCGAAGTCCTCGAGCGGGCCGACGCCAAGCTCTTGTTGGACGTCAACAACATCTATGTAAACGCTCGGAACTTCGGGTTCGACTCCAAGGCCTATATCGACAAGATCCCAGCGGATCGAGTGGTCCAGATTCACGTGGCCGGCCACTTGGTGCGGGACGACGGGCTTCGAATCGATACTCACGCTGAGCCGGTACCGAACGACGTCTACGAACTGCTCGAACATGCGCTGCGAAGGATCGGGCCCGTTCCCGTGTTGCTCGAACGCGACAACAACATCCCAGCTTTGGACGAGCTGTTGACTGAGATCGACGAGCTCTGGACGATCTACGAGCGCGCGACCGGAGAAAAACGTGCTAGCTGACCAGGTCAAAGCAATGCAAAGGGTTTGTTTCGATCTCGAGCCGAGCGAGGCCGATCTGGCGGCGTTGGGATCCAAGGAACGGTGGCTCATCTACCGCGATCTAGTACGCGATCGGCTCGTCAATGTGGTTGGCGTCGCGTTGGCTCGCACCAAGCGCACCGTTGGAAGCGAGACTTTCGGACATACAATCGATGAGTGGCTGGCAACAGGCGGTCCCAAAACGAGATACTTCCGCTACGTTCCGCGCGAACTATTCGAGTTCGCGATTCCACGCTGGCGCGACCAAGGGCCCGCATGGCTCTCGGACCTGGCGCAGTACGAAATCACCGCATGGAACGTGCGATATGCACCGCAGAATCGTGTCCCGACGGGGGAGTTTACGTTCGACCGGTTACCCATCGTCAACCCCGCGTTCAAGGTGCTTCGGCTTTCGTATCCGGTGCATCAAACGCCTACCCCGCCCTCGGGCTACGAAGAAGAGCCAACCATCCTCTGTGTCTACCGCGACAAGAACCACAAGCCGATTCCGTGGACGCTCAATCCCATCGCCGCGAGCCTCTTCGAGGCCTGGACACGCGCCGACAAACCCGTTACCGAAACCGTCCAAGAAGTAGCGGCCGCCCATAACACCGAAATCGGCCCCGTCTTCGTCGAGAAACTCTCCACCGTGATCGCCGATGCCCTCGAACGCGGCATCCTCCTAGGGGGACACGCTCAGTAGCCTTCTACCTTGCTGATGATCTCGTTCATGATCTCGCGGGTGCCGCCGCCAATGGGGTAGAGGCGAGCATCACGGTATAGGCGCTCGACGACGTATTCGCGCATGTAGCCGTAGCCGCCGTGAATCTGGACCGCCTGGTCGCAAACGAACGAACACATGTCGGTCGCGGTGTTCTTGGCCATTGCCGCAAGCGAGGGGGTCTGCTCACCGTCGAGGTAGCGAGTGACGCATTCACCGGTAAGCGCGCGGGCTGCGGCAATCCGCGTCGCCATGTCGGCGAGCTTGTGGCGGATGACCTGAAATCCCGCCAGATTCTTCCCGAAGGCATGCCGCTCTTTGGAGTAAGCCACCGACTCCCGGTAGGCGAGCTCGGCTATCGCGACACACTGGCCCGCCATGAAGAGTCGTTCGGTCACGAAGTTCATCATTATCATCATGAAGCCACTTCCCTCCTGACCGATGAGGTTACGAACGGGCACGCGGCAATCTTCGAAAACGAGCTCGGCGGTGTCACTCGCCCACCAGCCCGTCTTCTTGAGTTTGTTGGAGACGCTGAATCCGGGGGTGTCGCTCTCGATCACGAGCATCGAGATTCCACCGTGGCCCTCCCCGCCCGTACGCACGGCCGTCGTGATGAAATCCGCGCGACAACCGGAGGTGATGAAGGCCTTGGCGCCGTTGACGATGTAGTGGTCACCATCTCGCACCGCTTTGGTTCGGACGGCGGCTACGTCGCTTCCACCACCCGGCTCGGTAATGCCGAGGGCCGAGACCTTGTCTCCAGCGAGTGTAGGCCCGACGAAGCGCTCTTTCTGGTCGTCGGTGCCAAACTTCATGATCGGCGGTAGCGCGATACCGAGGCTACCGAGACCCACCAGGGTGCCTACCGACTTGCCGGCCAGAACCATCTCTTCGGCAGCACACAGCACGTGAGTGAGGTCCCCGCCATTGCCACCGAGCTCCTCAGGATACCCGACGCCCAAGAACCCAGCCTTCGCTGCGCGCTGGTAGAGCTCCCGCGGGAACTCGTTCGCCTCCTCCCAGGCGTGGGCGTGCGGGGCGATCTCCGCAGCAGCGAATCGACGGATCTGCTCTCGGAGTGCCCGATGCTCATCGGCTTCGAACAGATAACCCTTCCTCGGAGCTTCCATCCACCAACTCTACACGGGTGCGCCCGCGTTGGTCAGACGAATTGACGCGGGGCCGCTAGTTCGAGCGTGAGGCGACGGCCCAGGCGGGGTTGTCCCGCCCGAGAACCGACCGAGGAGATCTCTCGATTCCCCGACCCTACTACTCTTCAGAGGCAGCAGCCGCCACGGGCTCCGGTTCGAGGACGGCGGGTGCAGGCACGATGGGCTTCACGGCGTCATCCGCAACGACCATGTCGATCTTGTTGTAGGCGCCGAGGCCAGTTCCCGCTGGAAGCAGGCGGCCCATGATGACGTTCTCTTTGAGACCTCGAAGCTCATCGACCTTGCCGCTGATGGCGGCCTCGGTGAGCACCTTGGTGGTCTCCTGGAACGAGGACGCGCTGATGAACGAGTCGGTCGACAGAGACGCCTTCGTAATACCGAGCAAGAGCGGCTCCGCCACGGCAGGCTGTCCGCCCTTGGCAATGACGCGCTCGTTCTCACGTTCGAACGCCGTCTTCTCGACCTGCTCATCCGGAAGGAACCGAGTGTCGCCCGTCTCCTTGATCCGCACGCGTCGCAGCATTTGTCGGACGATGACTTCGATGTGCTTGTCGTTGATCGCAACGCCCTGTAGTCGGTAGACCTGTTGGATCTCGTCGACCAACCAGGCTGCAAGCTCCTTCTCGCCCTTTACCTTGAGGATGTCGTGCGGGTTTGCAGGACCGTCCATCAAGGGCTCACCGGCACGCACGTGGTCACCATCCTTCGCGGTGAGGTGCTTGCCCTTGGCGATCAGATACTCCTTCGGCTCACCGACCTCCGGCGTGATGATGACTTTTCGCTTGCCCTTGGTGTCCTTACCAAAGGTGACGATGCCGTCGATCTCGCTGATAATCGCGTGGTCCTTGGGCTTGCGCGCCTCGAAAAGCTCGGCAACGCGCGGCAGACCGCCGGTGATGTCCTTGGTCTTCGTGGTCTCGCGAGGAATCTTGGCGATGATCTCACCCGCTTCGACGGTCGCACCATCCGTTGGGATGATGTTGGCGCCGACGGGCAGGAAGTACCGAGCCATGTTCTGGCCAACTCCGGTCGTCTGGGTCTCTCCCGTCTTCGGGTCCTTGATCGAAACACGAGGACGTGCACTCGGGTCACGGGATTCGCTGATGACGCGTCGAGACAGACCGGTTACCTCGTCGAGCTTTTCCTCCATCGTGACCGCCTCGACTACGTCGCCGTATTTCACGGTACCGGAGACCTCGGTGAGGATCGGAATGGCGTACGGGTCCCATTCGGCGAGCATCGTGCCTCGCTCGACCCGATCCCCTTCCTTCACCTTGACGAACGCGCCGTACGTCAAAGTGAAGTGCTCACGCTCTCGACCGGATTCGTCGACGACCGTCGCTGCACCATGACGGTTCATGACGACGACCATTCCGTCGCCCTTGGTGATGAACTTGGCGTTGTCGAACTTCACGATGCCGGCTGATCGCGCCTCGATGGAGCTCTGCTCGATCCTACCGCGTGCCGCCGCACCACCGATGTGGAACGTCCGCATGGTGAGCTGTGTACCCGGCTCGCCGATCGACTGGGCACCGATTATGCCCACGGCCTCGCCAATGTTTACCTCGTACCCGCGACCCAGATCTCGGCCGTAGCACATCACGCACACGCCCCGACGTGTCTGACAGGTCAACACGGAGCGGATCAACACGCGCTCGATGCCGGCCGCCTCGATACGGGCAACGCGAACCTCGTTGATCTCCTGGTTGGCCTCGACGAGTGCCTCGTCGGTGACGGGGTCGGTGATGTCCTCGAGCGCGATGCGACCGAGAACACGCTCGCCGAGCGGCGTGACGACCTCGCCACCCTCTTCGAGCTTGCTCACCCATATACCGTCGAGGGTCTCGCAGTCGAAGTCGGTGATGACGCAGTCCTGCGCGACATCGACCAGTCGGCGCGTGAGGTAACCCGAGTTGGCCGTCTTCAAGGCGGTGTCCGCTAGACCCTTTCGCGCACCGTGTGTCGAGATGAAGTACTGCAACACGGTCAGCCCCTCACGAAAGTTCGCCGTGATGGGCGTCTCGATGATCTCGCCAGACGGCTTGGCCATCAGGCCTCGCATGCCTGCTAGCTGACGAATCTGCTGGTTCGAGCCACGAGCGCCGGAGTCGGCCATCATGAAGATCGAGTTGAAGCTCGGCTGCGTCGTCTTTTCGCCGGTCTCCGGATTGACGACTTCGTCGGCGCCGATCGCGTCCATCAAGTCGCGGGCAACCTGGTCGGACGCTTCTGCCCAGATATCGACGACCTTGTTGTATCGCTCACCATCCGTGATAAGACCTTCCTGGTACTGCTCGACGACGGTCGCCACGTCCTGCTGCGCTTCCTTGAGCACCTCCTCCTTCGAGTCGGGGATGATCATGTCGTCCATGCAGATCGAAATCCCTGCACGGGTCGACATCTCGAACCCCATCGTACGAAGGCGGTCCGCCAAGAGAACAGTGTTCTTGTTGCGGCTCGCTCGATAGCACTCGTCGATCAGCGAGCTCAACGACTTCTTGTCGAGCACCCTGTTCACCGAGGGGAACTCCATCCCGTCCGGAAGAATGTCGCTCACGAGAACGCGGCCGACCGTGGTGTCGTGGATCTCGCCGGCGTAGCGGTACCGAATGCGCGAGTGCAGCCCGACCTCGCCCTGATCGTAGGCCATGCGGACCTCGTCGGACGACGCGAAGATCCCCGTGAAGATGCCGTCCTTCTCTTGGCCTTCACGGTAGGCGCCCTTCCCGAACTGCCTCTCGCGCGTCATGTAGTAGAGACCGAGAACGATGTCCTGGGTGGGATTGATGATGGGGCGACCGCTCGCGGGCGAGAGGATGTTGTTCGTGCTCATCATGAGCACGCGGGTCTCCATCTGTGCCTCGACGGAAAGCGGCACGTGGACCGCCATCTGGTCGCCGTCAAAGTCTGCGTTGAAAGCGGTGCAAACGAGCGGGTGAAGTCGGATCGCCTTCCCCTCGACCAGCACGGGCTCGAAGGCCTGAATGCCAAGTCGGTGGAGGGTCGGAGCGCGGTTGAGCATCACTGGGTGCTCTGTGATGACCTCTTCGAGGATATCCCAAACCTCGGGCTTTTCCTTTTCGACGAGCTTCTTCGCGCTCTTGATGGTCGTGACGTAGCCGCGCTCTTCGAGCTTGTTGTAGATGAACGGCTTGAAGAGCTCGAGCGCCATCTTCTTCGGCAAGCCACATTGGTGCAGACGCAGAGCGGGGCCAACGACGATGACCGAACGACCCGAGTAGTCGACTCGCTTGCCAAGCAGATTCTGTCGGAAACGGCCCTGCTTACCCTTGAGCATGTCGGACAGCGACTTCAGCGGACGCTTGTTCGGACCGGTGATGGTCTTGCCGCGGCGGCCGTTGTCGAAGAGCGCATCCACGGCCTCTTGCAGCATGCGCCGCTCGTTCCGGATGATGATCTCCGGCGCGTTGAGCTCCATGAGCCGCTTCAGACGATTGTTTCGGTTGATGACACGACGATAGAGGTCGTTCAGATCGGACGTCGCGAAGCGGCCGCCATCGAGCGGAACCAACGGACGAAGGTCCGGAGGCAACACCGGAATCACGGAGAGCATCATCCACTCGGGGCGGTTACCCGAGTTGCGGAATGCCTCGACGACTTTGAGCCGTTTGGCGAGCTTCTTGCGCTTCGCCTCGCTGGTAGCCTCCCTGAGGTCCAAACGAAGCTGCTCCGCCATCGCGTGCACGTCCAGATCGCGCAGCATCTCGAGCACCGCCTCGCCGCCCATTCTGGCATCGAAGGCGTCGTCGCCATACTCGTCGAGCATGTCGTGGTAGTGATCCTCAGTGAGGATCTCGCCGCGCTCGAGTGGGGTCTCCCGAGGGTCGAGCACCACGTAGCTCTCACAGTAGAGGACGCGCTCGAGATCCTTGAGTGTGATATCGAGGATCGCGCCAATACGGCTGGGAAGGCTCTTCAAGAACCAGATGTGCGCAACGGGCGTCGCCAACGAGATGTGGCCTAAGCGCTCGCGACGCACCTTGCTTTGAATCACCTCGACGCCGCATTTTTCGCAGACGATACCGCGATGCTTCATGCGCTTGTACTTGCCACAGATGCACTCGTAGTCCTTGACGGGCCCGAAGATCTTCGCGCAAAAGAGGCCGTCCCGCTCGGGCTTGAACGTACGGTAGTTGATGGTCTCGGGCTTTTTCACTTCGCCGTGTGACCACTCGCGGATCTTTTCTGGCGACGCCAACGAAATCCGAATCGCTGAAAACGCCAGCGGATCTTTCGGTTTTTCGAAGAAGCTGAAGATATCCTTCATGACTTACTCTTCCTCCGCAGCAAGCACGTCATCTGACCTGCGCGCCAGTTGACTCGACTCCACCAATTCGACGTTCAAGCAAAGCGCCTGAAGCTCCTTCATGAGGACGTTGAAGCTCTCTGGTAGGCCGGCTTCGAGCGTGTAGTCCCCCTTCACGATCGATTCGTACATGCGCGTACGGCCCTGCACGTCATCCGACTTGACAGTGAGGAACTCCTGTAGCGCGTACGCGGCGCCGTAAGCCTCCATCGCCCAGACCTCCATCTCACCGAGCCGCTGGCCACCGAACTGCGCTTTACCACCAAGCGGCTGCTGCGTGACCAGCGAGTAAGGACCAATGCTTCGCGCATGGATCTTGTCGTCGACCAAGTGGTGCAGTTTGAGCATGTACATGATGCCCACCGTGACGTCCTGGTGGAACGCATCACCTGTGCGCCCGTCGAACAGCACCGTCTGACCGTTGTCCTGCACGCCGGCAAGGTTCAGGAGCTCTTTGATCTCCGTCTCGCTCGCACCATCGAAAACAGGCGTCGCGAGCTGGAGACCATACTTCCAGGTCTTGGCGAACTCCGCGACCTCGTCGTCCGGTAGGGAATCCAACACCTTCACGATGTCACCCGTCTTGAAGATCGCCCGGATGCGCTCACGGAGCGCCTCGGCCGACGCCTTCTGCTCGACCATCTCTTGGAGTTGATTGCCCAGTAGATAGCCGGCCCATCCGAGATGGGTCTCGAGAATCTGTCCGACGTTCATTCGGCTCGGAACGCCAAGGGGGTTCAGGACGATGTCGACCGGCTTGCCATTCGGGAGGTACGGCATGTCTTCTTCTGGAAGGATCCGGCTGACGAC
>CAXMND010000102.1:0-46181 GCA_964194675.1 uncultured Coxiellaceae bacterium
CGTTCGGGCACGAAGTACTGTCGGAGAAGACGTTGGATGAAGTGATCCTCGCGTACCTCGCCCAGGATCTAGAGACTGGCACCTGAGCCGCGTCGGCTTGACACCGATTTAGGCACGTAGTTAGCTCACCAATCCATCCCCCCGCCATGCCTGACGCGCAGACTTCATTCACGCAGAGTATCCCTCAATCGATCGAAAAAGACGTCGACCGAGCCAAAGAGGTCGACGCGGTGTTCCTCTTCAAGGTGAACGGTGACGGGGGCGGGGTCTGGACTGTTAACATGAAAGACGCTCCGGGAGTCACGGAGGGCGACTTCGGTAACGCCGAGTGCACCATCGAGATCTCCACCGAGGATTGGAAGGCGCTGACCGAAAAGCCCGGCACCGCGATGCAGTTCTTCATGAACGGAAAAATCAAAGTGACCGGTAACGCCCTCCTCGCAACCAAGTTGCAGGCCATCATCGGGTAGCCCACGAAGGAGTGACGCGATGGGCGATCTCCAGAGTCGGCTCCTTCGATTGCTTCAAGATCCACGTGTCGCCAAGCTGCTCCGAGATCCGCGAATGCAGAAGGCCTTGATGCGGGGGCTCCGCTTTCGCGGTCGAGTCCAAGAGGAAATCGATCGGCGCTTCGAACGTATGGCGCGCCGACTGAATCTGGCAACCGCACGAGAGGTTCGCGAGCTCAAGCGTACGATTCGCCGCTTGGAAGAAGAGCTTCGAGAGACGGCTTCGGACGAGTGAATCACTCCCACCGCCCCCACGCTAGCGCCTACCACACACTTCGACGAGGACTGCGCGGAGGCGTTCCCGCAGATTCGAGCCCTTCTCGACGAAGTGATGAATCCCGAGTTGATGAAGGAGCTGAACGTCGTGTTCGGCGGCTCCCGCGCTCACGGAGATGATCGAAGATGCGTCCGCCAGCCCCTCACCCTTCAACTGCATGCAAAGCTCGACGCCGTTCATCCGCGGCATGTGCAAATCGAGGAGCATCACATCCGGTTCTGCTTCCTGAACGGCTTTGAGCGCCTCTTCCCCGTCGTGCGCGACTCGAACATCGACGGGACCCATGATCTGACGAACGTAGAAGGTCAGAATCCGCGCGAGATCGTGATCGTCGTCGACGATCAGAACCGAAGTAGTCGAAGCGCTTTGCTCCGCGACACGGCCGCTGTCAGGTCTGTCGCTCGGATCACGTTCATCGCGAATCGCTCGCATCTGCCATGCGACGGCTTCTGCGCTTTGAATACGCACCAGCGAGTTGTGATTCAGCATCTCGTGGATCAGCTGACACAACGCAAGAGGACAATCGGGGCGAAGCTCGGCCAACGCCTTCGCGGGCCCCCGCTCGTGCGAGGCAAGCACCTCGCGAATGGTTTTTCCGGGATACGGTCGCTCACCGGCCAAGAGCTCGTAGGCGACCACGCCGAAACTGAAGATGTCGGAAAGATGTCCGTTGCCCGACTCCGCTGTGCTCAAGATCACCTCAGGCGCCATGTAGGGTGGTGAGCCCGCGACGGTCTGCTTATTATTCACATCGAACTCGGGCAACACCAAACCGAAGTCCATCAGTACGACGCGATGGGACGGCGTCAGCATAATGTTGTCGGGCTTGACATCGCGGTGTACCAAGCCGGCGCGATGCACGACGCTCAACCCTTCGGCAACCGGTACTAGAATCTGAACCGCCTCGGCCGAGCTGAACTCTTGTGACGCACCCCAGCGGGTAGCGGCGTGCTGCGTCATCGAAACACCGTAGACGCGCTCCATCACGAGGTAGTCGATACCGCGATGCTCGCCGAGGGTATGGACGCTCACGAGGCTCGGGTGCTGGAATGCGGCCAGCGCTCGTGCCTCATTGCGAAGCGGCGGCGTGAGCGGATTCGGCCACGCTGCCTTGATGGCCACTCGGCGGTTCAGCAGATGGTCGTGGGCCTCGAAGACTTGGCCCATCCCCCCTCGACCGAGGAGCTGCATGATCTCGTACACGCCGTCGAGCAGCTCACCCGTCGCAAAGATGCGGTTCTCTCCATCGATTTGCGGCTCACTTGCGGCCACGGCCCGTTCCCCTATATCACGCATGTCAGTATTTACATATTATATTGATGACACTGTAATCTGCAACTTCAGAGGTCGATTACCTCTATGTCGAACCCCTCGAGGGGTGCGTCGAGGAATCTCGACGCGGCGGTCGCAAATTGCTCGGGAAGATCGGTAGCTAGGACTCGGAGCAAGCCGGCCCCAGGGGGCTCGGGGGGCAGGGTCGCGAGCAGGCTAGTCAACGCGGACGCCGTCGCCTCGGCGCTGTCGACGATCACGACATCGTGCCCGAGCAGATCGCGCGCGACGTCATGGATCGTCTCGGACAACAGAGGGTAATGGGTGCATCCGAGAACGATGGTGTCGACATCGGCTTTCACCAGGGGTTGGAGGTAGCGCTCGGCCGCCAACGTCGGAACGTCACCGGTGACCCAGCCCTCCTCAGCAAGCGGCACGAAGAGCGGCGCGGGCTGGGCAAACACGTGGATCGCAGGGTTTTCACGGTGAATCGCACGCTCGTAGGCCCCCGACGCAACCGTGCCGGCAGTTGCAAGGATCCCGATACGACCGCTGCGCGTCGCTCTCACGCCGGCGATCGCACCAGGTGAAATCACACCGATGACTGGAATCGACAACTGCTTTTCGAGGGCCTCGAGGGCGACGCCGCTGGCTGTGTTGCAGGCGACGACGAGGAGCTTGATGTCGGAGCTCATCAAGCGGCCAGCACAGCCAAGCGCATAGCGGACCACCGTGCGGGCGCTTCGCGTTCCGTACGGGACGCGCGCGGTGTCCCCCAGGTACACGAGGTCCTCAGTGGGAAGCGCCTCGCGGACAGCGCGGGCGACCGTCAGGCCGCCCAGGCCCGAATCGAAGATTCCAATCGGCTTTGCCACCGTGCCCCGTTGGCCCAACGTTACACAAGCACCCCGAAAGGGCCACCATTCGAGGCGGCTCTGGTAGGCTGAACCAGGTATGGCAGCGCTGGCACTGATTTCGACGGACTCGGGTCTCCGCGACGAGCTGAACAAAGCGCTCGAGGGAAGCGAGTGGTCCCTCGAGTGGCTCGAGTCGAGCGTGATCGACGACGCCGGAATCAAGCAGGACGTGGTCGTCTTGGACGCGGAACACCCATCAGCAGACGGCTGGCAGGCCCCGCAGGGAAAGCCCGTACTTCTGGTTCTCGATACCGATGGCAGCGCTCTGGGATCCGACGAGCTGGCGAATGACATCGTATTTCGAGGGGTCCCTGCGGCAGAATTGCTCGTGAGACTGGAAAGGCTTCGCACGAGGACTCCCCTCGAAAATCTTCGGCGTCGCTATGTCGAGACCTTTGCCTCGATGGCACCGCGCCTGAAGACGATGGAGTTCCTCGAGTCGTTGATCGACGCGAGCGTCGACGCCATCATCGCAACCGACATGGAGCAGCGCGTGGTGCTGTTCAATCCGAGCGCCGAAAGGATAACCGGTCGTCATGTTTCGGATGCGCTGGGTGTGTTGACGCTCAAGGACCTTCTAGGGCGAGGATCTTCCGAGTTGGTGATGGGGCGCCTGTTGATGGAAGACCACGGTGGCGACGGGCGGCTCGAGCCCACGATGCTGGAGCTCGTCGACGTCCATGGAGCCCACATTCCCGTGCAATTGTCGGCCTCGGTGATCTACGAACACAGCCAGCCGTCGGCAATCGTGCTGATTTTCGCTGACCTGCGGGACCGAATTCGAGTCGAGGAGCGTCTCGCGGACGCCCAGAAGAAGCTTGCTTTTACCGAAAAACAGGGAGTGCTCGCCGAGCTCGCGGGCACGGCGGCCCACGAGCTCAATCAGCCTCTGACGAGCATGATGGCCTACGCCGAGCTTCTGTTGCGCCAGTCCGAGCCGGGTTCGACGGGCGCCAAGGCCGCAGAAGTGCTTATCCGCGAGGCCGAGCGCATGGCCGAGATCGTACGAAAGATCGGGAAGATCACCCGATACGAAACCACTTCGTACGTGGGACACCAGAAGATCTTCGATCTCGATCGCGCAGCCGACACGCCGAGCTCTGACCCGGGCCGGGAAAGCTGATGGACGATCCGGCATCCAAGAAACCACCGCGCGGACAGAGTCTGCAACCTCGGGTGTCGTCCGTGAAGTCGATCGTGACCCCGCGTCGAAGGACCGAAGAGCCCACGACCCCCGAGATCTTCGAGGCTCTGACCCAGGCAAAAACGGAAACGCGGGGGTTCGCAACGGACGAGAAGATTCTCCGCGCCCACGTGTATGCGCTCGAGAAACTCTATCCGACGATCCGGTTCGCGATGCGTCTCATGCCACCGGCGGCCGAACGTATCGCGGTGGTACAAGCTGGGACACACCGAATCGCGACGGAGACCCTCGGCACCTTGACGATCACCGAAGCAGGACTCGTACGAGCAGGTCTTTGGCAGGCGGCCCCATCACTGGTGGACCTTACCCTTCGACGCACGTACCAACCAATCCTGGAGGTCCCGCCAGCCGACGCCCCGTTCTCCGACGGGTTCGATGCCCCCCTGGCTCGTGGTGGCAAAGTGATCGGAGTCGTGATCGCAGAGTTCGACCGCCGCGAGGCGTTTCCCAAGAGCCTCGAAACCGCGGTCGTCATCGCGGCAAACCAGGCAAGCGCCGCGCTCGAGAGCGGCGGCCTCCGCCGCGAGGCGGCTCATTTGAGGGACTATCTCGAGAAGCTTCTCGAGCATGCCAACATCCCGGTTCTAGTGGTCGGTCGTGATCGGGGCATCCGAGTGGTGAGTAGTGCATTTGCTCGGATCACGGGCATGGAGCGTGACGGGTTGGTGGCAAAAGACGTGCTGCACCTGGCTCCGCAGAGCGAGCGCGTGCGCGTCCTGTCAGCCTTTGCCAGCGCCCTGCGCGGGCGCAATGTTCCACCATTCGAGTTGCAGCTCCCCAAGGCGGGCGGAGGGTCAGCACGTCTCGTGTTCAAGCTCGCACCGATCTTGGATTCCGAGGGGCGCGTTGCGGGAGTGATTGCCATCGGCCGGGACCGCACCGAAGTTCGAGAGCTCGAAGGGCAAGTCATCCACGCGGAAAAGCTCGCGACCCTCGGCCAGCTTGCGGCGGGCATCGTGCACGAGATCAACAACCCACTGACCAGCATCTCGGTGTATGGTGAGTATTTGCTCGGCAAGCTCACCCAGAGTGGCGCCGAGTCATCCGACCTGAAGCGAATAGAGCGAATCTTGCGAAGCTCGGACCGTATCATGTCGTTCACCCGCAACTTGCTGACGTACGCGCGACCTTCCAAAGAGGAACCACGCGATGTTGCGGTCAACGAGATTCTCGACGAGGCGGTGGATTTCTGTAACCACCTCGCACGAGAAGCGAATGTCACCTTCGTCCCCGACTACGGGGAGGGACTGCCCAGAGTCAGCGCGGTCCCCGGACAACTTCATCAGGTGTTCGTCAATCTGTTCACCAACGCCTGCAACGCGGCGGGCGAAGATGGCGGGGTCGTGTCCGTCCGGACCCGTCGGTACGGCAACGACCAGGTTCAGATCGTGGTCGAAGATAACGGTATCGGCATCACCGAAGACGATCTCGAGCAGGTGTTCGAGCCTTTCTTCTCGACTCGACGAAAGGGCAAGGGGACCGGGCTCGGGTTGTCGATCGTCAAGAACATCGTCGAGCAGCACCAGGGCCAGATCGAGATCCAGAGCGAGCCCGGCAAGCACACGACCGTGTCGATCATCTTGCCCTGCCTGGTCGAGACTAAGCATTGGTGATCATTCGTCTTTGTGTAACCACGGGCGAGTTGATCCGCAAGGATCGGAATCAACCGCGCCGGTTACCGGTTGAGGGCACATAGGAGATCATGCTCATGAACAGAATCAAGCCCCGGCACCGTTGGGTTGCCCTGCTGGCAACCACCGTCGCCGCCGCGGCCCTCGGAACCGCATACGCTTCGCCCAAGAAAGCTCGGGTCGACGACGAAGCGATGTCCAGAGCGATCGCGTTCGAAACGGCGATCACCGGGGTCGCCGAGGGGGTATCGCCGTCGGTAGTGAGCATTAAAGTCGAGGTGACGCGGCCCCAGCAAACGGGCTTTCCGATCCCGTTCTTTGGCATGCCGGGCCGGGGCGCCATCGTTCGCGGCGGGGGCTCCGGGGTCATCTTACGATCCGACGGGTACGTGCTGACGAACAATCACGTCGTTCACGAAGCGACGCGTATCGACGTGACTTTGCGGAACGGCAAGAGCTATCCCGCAAAATTGATGGGCGCAGATCCGGCGAGCGATCTCGCGGTCCTCAAGATTGACGCGACCGGCTTGAAACAAGCCGACTTCGCATCTTCGGAGAACGCGAGGGTCGGGCAGTTCGTGATCGCGATCGGGTCTCCGTTCGGGCTCGACTACACGGTGACGACCGGCGTGCTGAGCGCAAAGGGTCGGGGGGGCATCGGTGCCAACGAGATCGAGGACTATCTACAGACCGATGCGAGCATCAACCCCGGCAACTCGGGGGGACCGCTCGTCGATCTCAGCGGGGAGGTGCTCGGGATCAACACGATGATCATTGGTCGGGGTACCGGGATCGGCTTCTCGATTCCGTCTGAGATCGCGCAGCGCGTCGCGAAACAACTGATCCAGCACGGCACGGTGAAGCGCGCCTGGCTCGGCGTCTCGTTCCAGGAGATCACGCCGGAGCTCGCTTCACATTTTGGTGGCGATTTCGATGGGGGCGCGTTGATCAACGCTGTGGTTCCGGGCGGCCCTGCCGAAAAGGCCGGCTTGAAAGCGGGAGATGTCATCGTTGCGGTCGACGGCACCGAGATCCGCGAAGGCCACGATTTGCTTCGCACGGTCCTGCGTCAGGACGTGGGCGAGCGGCTCACGCTCAAAGTGCGGCGAGGTGCCCGTACAGAGAAGGTGAAGCTCGTCACCGGAGAGCGACCCACGGAATATGGCCAGCAGTCGAAGCCGAAGGCGGCCGATGACAGTAACGCGTTGGGGCTCTCCCTGGAGGAGATGACGCCTACGCTTCGGCAACGCTTCGGATACGAAGGCGAGGGACAGGTGTTCGTGAGGGGGGTCCAGCCGGGTTCCGATGCCGACCGGGCGGGACTACAACCCGGCGACATCATCCTGCAGGCCGACCAACGCCCCGTGAAGTCCATCGAGGACGTGCAGCTCGCGCTGAAGGACGGCAAGGCGCTGCTCTACCTAGAGCGCGAGTCCCGACGCTTCTTCCTACCGATCAGCCGATTGAAGTAACTAGCGCGCGATCGTGATCTCTATGGTAGGTCCGCGTGCTTGCACCCGGTATGCCGGGTGGCGGCCCGCCACGAAGCGGATGGTGAGCTCCGAGAAGTCACCTCGATTGAGGATCCCTGCGTGCTCGACATCCGGATGCGCCGTGGCGATGGGGCCCGCCCGAGACAGCGAAAGGCTTCCGGGAATCATCACCGAAAAACCATCGTCCTCGACTAGCCCGTCCATAGCGGTCACCGGATTGCTCATCCGAAGCACGTAAGTCTCCCCGCCCGACACTTGGTCAGCACCGAAAGACAAACCCTGAACCCGCTCAGGTGGCAAAGGCACCCCCTGCTCCACAATCCCAGCCGTCGTCGCTGACTCTGACTCTGTCTCTGCCTCTGGCGCTGTCGCTGCCTCTGGCGCTGCCGCTGGCGCTGCCGCTGTCTCTGGCGCTGATGCCGCCCAAAGGTAGATCCCCCATCCCGACATCGTGATCCCGCAAGCCATCGCAGCGATGATCAGATAGCGTCTCCCAGTGCGCCGAGAATTCTTGAGATGCTCGCGTGCGGCGTGGCTACGTGGAACTTGCTTGCGACGCGGCTTGTCATCGAGGCGGCCTCGCAACGCTTCGACGAAGCGGGCGAGGACCGTCGTGCTGCGGCGGGTGGTGGCCGAAATCGACGGGATCAGGTCCTGCCTGATCGCCTTGCGGACGCCCCCCACCGAGCTCGATATCTGGTCGGACGCAACACGTGCGTACTCGCGAACGCGTTCCGCCGTGGTCATTTTGAGTGGTGCTTCGGCACTGGGGTCGTAGCGGACGATGCGAGGCGTGTCCTGGAGCCGAGGGCTCGAAGTGCGTCGATTGGGCTCCGAGGCCCGGGGCGCATCGTCCGGAAGCGTATCTCTAGCCAAATCTTCGGAAGAGAACTCGGCCGAGTCGTCGGTTTCGTAGCCGATGCTGAGCACGAGCTTCGGCGTCCTCTCGTCGAGCTTGAGCTCCACCGCCTCGAGGTGACCACGGCGACCGGAGGTCTCGTTCTGTACCGCGCTCCCGATGACGAGGAAAGGAAGGCTTTGCTCGACGGAAAGCTCGGTTTCGGTTTCGGACAAGAGCTCCGCGACGATCGGCGAGGCGACGCCATCGAGCTGGAGCTGGACGGTCGGCGCCTCGGCCGTGGTGCGGCCCCATTGCTGGATGAGCCCTTCGATCCGCGTTTGGTCCTCATCGGAGAGTCGAGTGAAACGAATGCCGAACTCGCCGGCCTGAGGACCGCTGTCATGGGCCCAGACGACCCGGCCCACCATTTGAATCGGTGTGCCATTGGCCGAGGTCTCGAGCTGGCACCGAAGGGTCGACCCAACCTGCGGAAGGACCGATGCGCACATCGAGATCCCACCCGGACCTACATTGAGCCCGTCCGCTTCGAACTCCTCCTCGTGGAAGCCCTCTGGGTACAGCCTGATCAAAACCTCGTCGAGTGGCACACGCGGAGGTCGAGGCGCTTGGTAGTAACCGACGGATGTATTCATCGAATGCCTCTTGGACGCGACACAGACGTCGCTCTGTATTCTCTGGTCCCAAAAGTAGGGCGAACCGTCCACTTTTCTGCAACTCAGTTCCTTGACCCCGCCGCAGTCCGCCCCCAGCCTTGGCGCCCACGATGGGCGTGCGTATCGCGGTACAGTCGCTTTGGGCGAAAGAAGAGCCTTCGACGTTCGTTTACGAGTTCGCCCAGTCCCGAATCGTCATCGGTCGCTCGAGCAGCGCGGATGTTCAGCTCCCGCACGCGGCCGTCAGCGCAACCCACGCGAGCATTCGTTCACAGGACACCGGCTATATCTTGATCGACGAGGGCTCGACGAACGGAACGCGGGTGAACGAAAACCCAGTCCCCGCCGCGCGCCCGAAATGCCTCATGACGCAAGACACCATCGATCTCGGTGGATACCGGCTCACGATCCACGTCGGTGTCCCCGTGGCACAAACGACGTCCGCCAGGCTCACCACCGAGTACGCGCGCAAGATGCTGCAGGAGCAGCACGGTGATGAAGGGCACGAGTCCTTAGAGGCCCGTCTCGACGCGCTCCAAAGTGGCGTAGATCAGTCGGTCGAGCTGCTTCCCATTGCCAAGGAAACGCCCAGCGACGCGCCGCCGCCCCGGTCGTCCGTCGCGCCGGCCGCGAAACTGGTCGAGGAGCGACGTCGACTGAGCACCAGCGAGTTGGTGGTGTACTCGCTGGCGGGGCTCCTGCTTGCAGCGAGTGTGGTCGTGATGTTCTTACTGACGAGGCCGTAGACGGACAGTGGCAGCGTTAGCAACTGTGTTGAGGACGCTGGCACTGACACCGACACTGGCGCTGACACTGGCACTGGCGCTGACGCTGACGCTGGCACCGATTCGAGACGTAGGGGTCTTGGGGTGCGCCGCGGACTAGGGGGGCGGAGCCAGCGGTAGCCCCGGCATAAAAGACGATTCTAACCGGTCGTAAACCTCGGCTGCCCCGGTACCCGTCATGGCCGGTGTAGCCCTCGTAGTCCGCGGCGCGCCCCAAGACCCCGACCCAGTCAAGTTCTCCTCAACACAGTTGCTGGCGCTGTTACGCGTTGCGCATATAGATCAGGCGGAGTCCCTCCAGCGTCAGGAACTCGTCCACTTCGTCGATGGTTTCGCTGTCTGGCTCGATGAGGGTGGCTAGGCCGCCGGTCGCGATCACCGTGACTTCGGTGTCCATTTCTACTGTGAGGCGCCGGACGAGGCCGTCTACCAGACCCACGTAGCCGTAGACGATCCCCGACTGCATCGAGTGAACAGTGTTGCGACCGATTACGCGGGGGGGACGTGCGATTTCACTTCTCGGCAGTTTGGCGGCGCTGGCGAAGAGGGCGTTTGCGCTGATCTCCATGCCGGGAGCGATCGCGCCCCCCAAGTACTCGCCCTTGTCCGAAATACAGTCGAAGGTCGTGGCGGTTCCGAAATCAACGACGATCGCCGCTCCTTGTACCCGTTCGTACGCGGCGACGGAGTTGACGATGCGGTCAGCGCCGACCTCGCGTGGATTCTCGGCAAGCACCGGCATCCCCGTCTTGATGCCAGGGCCGACGAGCATGATCTCGTGATCGAAGGCACGGTCCACGGCGTCGATGACGGTGTCGTTGAGGGGCGGCACGACCGACGCGAGGATGCTGGCGCGCACTTCGGAACGCTTGACCCCAGCTAGTTGCAACAGGTTGAGCAGGAGCACGTGGTGCTCGTCGCTGGTCCGGCCTTTGGAGGTTTCGATGCGAAAGTCGTGAACCAGGCGTTCCCCGTCGTACAGGCCGAGCACCGTGTTGGTATTGCCGACGTCGACGACGAGGAGCATTTACCGTGGCCGAAGCGACAGGGTGAGCTCGAGGAGGTCGCCAAAGGTCTTGGGCCTCGGAAACTCGGGTTCGTCAGTCGCGTATACGATCGGTTGCCCCGTGGGCGCAACGCTTTGGGCCCGAATCGAATCCGGCCGACGCGAAGGCGATTGACTTGATTTTTGAGGAGCGCCCGAGGAGGGCCTGGCGCGCGGCTCCACAGACAACGGCCGCTCCACCCGCGGGGGCTGCGACGAATAGCGCGTCGGGCTGTCGATCGTGGGCGACGTGGGAGGTTCGGGCGCTGGCGTGGGCGGCGGAGGCGTTGCGGGGGCCGTTTGCACTGCGGGGACGGCGCCTGAAGCGGTGCGGATGCGTTCGAGCACATCGGCGGCACGGGTTGCCCGCTCGTCCGGACGCTTTGCCCGTACCTTACTCAGAAGTGATTTCAGTCGGTCTTCGCGATCGCTCATGACGCCCTCTTCGGCTGCAACATGCCCATGATAGTTGGCAAGTCCGCGCCGTCTTTGAACCAGCCCCAGACAGTCTCGGCGACCTCGAAGTCGACCATGACGAACTTCGAATCGCCCGTGGGCACGCAAGAGACCTGCCGCTGCGAAATTTCGGAGAACATACCACCCAACAGTGCCGCGGCTCCGAGATCGTCCTCGTCGAGCTCGGGCTTGTCTCGAAGGGCGATGACGAGTGCCGGACCCCAGCGCTCGAACGTCAGGCGCCCCCAACCAAAGAGCGCCGTGACGGCCGACACATGGCCCAAGATGGCCTCCGGGGTAAGAACGGAAGCCGGCCTATCGAGGCCACCCAACACGTGTTCTCCCAGCA
Organism: uncultured Coxiellaceae bacterium; assembly: GCA_964194675.1. Lineage (GTDB taxonomy): Bacteria > Myxococcota_A > Polyangia > Polyangiales > Houyiibacteriaceae > SG8-38. The sequence goes on from CAXMND010000102.1 coordinate 11,454, forward strand.
ACTCGCCCAATCTACGAAGCGGTGTCAGGTCCCCATCGCGAGCCGCCGCCGCCACCAACGAGGAAAGCACCGCCTCGCTGAGCATGATGACGCGCTCACCCGTACGAGTACGGACGGTTCCCCCACCGAGATTGAACTCGTAGAAGCCGCCTGGATCGAAACGGCCGTCGTGCATACGTAACCTCCCCCCTGGATGTAGAAGGTTTAGCTTGATTGTGTCAAATGGCACGAATGAAATCCAACGTCGTCGGCCTCGCCCTGGCGACCGCTTTATGCGCTACAAACGCGCAGGCGGAGAGCGATCTGCTGGGAACGGACGACATTGCCCAGGCGATCGTCGCGATGAGCGCTCCGGTCTGGACGGGGCCGAGGACCCCCGCACCTGTGGATACGCCGCGGCCGGCCGATGCATCAATCACGATCCGCTCGACGACGGCTCTGCTGACGGTTCATGCAGGACCTGGAACGACACCCGAAACGATGGGTCGAGTCATGAAAGCACTCGAGTACGCTCGATCCCAGCTAGACGTGATGGGTTGGCCCTCTCCTCTTCCCGACGCAGATCTCGGTGGCGGTCCGGGGCTCGATTTGTATCTCACCCCGACGAGTCTCCCGACTGCCGCCCATTCCGATGGGATGGCCTGGTGGACGTATCTCGATCGCGCATCGGCGTTCGCCGTGATGGATCCCGAGACCCCCGACCGTGCGATCGATGCTTGTGTGATCGCGGCATATGCGGAAGCCCTTCTCCTCAGCATGGACCCGGCCGAAGCGAGAACGTGGCGACGGGCGACGGCTGCGTGGCTGACCTGGGTGCTGACCGGCCGTTTCGGTTGCGAGGACGCGGTCTGGGAACAACAGGCGGAACCCTATCGCTCCTGGGTGAGAGACGGTGCCGCCGAGGGGGCGGGCGGTGCGCTCTTGCTCGCTTATCTCTCGGCGAGGCACGACGGTCGCGCATCGCAGTTCATCCGCGACACGTGGGAGCTTTCGAGTCAGCGAACTTGGGAAGGCGATGGCCTCCGTGCCGAGCCGGACCTCTGGGCAGCCATCGAGACCTCCGTCGAACGAAGCGGCGACCGACTCCTAGACAACATCGAGGAGCTCGCCGTGCTTCGCTGGTTCGTCGGCCGTGGGAAAACCGAAAGCGCACTCATCGCTGCGGTCGACAGCGACGCCCAGGTCCCCCCCATGCGGCGCCTCGAGCGGCTCCCCACGCGGGCAAGCGCCGCTACCGCCCTCCGACCCTTTGGAAGCGCTTACGTGGTTCTGGAAGGCTCTACTTGGACATCGAGCGAGCGCCTTCGCGCATGGATGAGGGGAGAATACGGTGTCCGGTGGTCGTTTGTTGCCGTCCAGCTCGACGAGAACGGAACCGAGCTTCGTCGTATCGCTGCTCCACACACGGGCCCCACCCCGAACGCCTACATTCCGATTGAGCTCGACAGCCGAGCGCGCCAGCTGCTCTTCGTGGTCACCAATCTGTCGAGTCGATTGCCAGACGCGGACGAGCCGGATATGAATGAGCGTTCGTTCGAGGTAATCGTCGATCGGGCGGAGTAGCCCTGCGTACGAGTACGAGGACTTCCTAGCTTCGGTTGCGTCGACGCCGTCGACGACGAGGACTGCGCGGCTCAATGTCGTAGAGCGCCTCACTTGGTTCGTTGGCCCATGCGGGTAGATCTTTTCCTCGGGCCATTCGATCGAGGGCAAACAGAGTCGCAGCGTCGGCAAAGTATTCGCGTCGCGCGATTGACTGAATGCGTCCAGCGTGGAGACGGCGTTGCGCCATGGTGAGAAGCCGAATGCGATCTTTGAGCCTGCGCGGAAGGGAAAGGCGCAGGGAGAACTCTCGAATGAACTCCTCGTAGGCGACGGGAACGTCGGTTGCACCGGCGAGCGCCTCGTCGATCGACCCCTGTAGAAGGGCAGCGAGGAGTACGGCATCGTTGGGAAGCCGATCCTCAGCAGCCAACGCGTCCACGGCCTTCAAACGGCCAAAAGTAAGGGCTGCACCTTCGGGGTCGTCATCGAGGAACGACGCGACCTCGGGCAAGACCTCGCTCAGGACGCCCACGTCCCACGCAAGGAACACCGAACGATGCGCGGCGCCACCGCGGAGGAAGCGTAGGATCTCTTCGAGCACACGCGGGGCGGCAGCGCGCCGCAAGTCACCGCGATACCTGACCATGGCGTCGTAGACAGCGGGGTCGAGCCCCATGTCGAGGCGAGCGCTGAACTTGATCGCGCGAAGGATCCGCACGGGGTCCTCTCGGAACCGCACGTTTGGGTCGCCGATGGTACGCAGGAGATGTTCCTCCAAGTCGGCGACGCCGCCCACGAAGTCGATCACCTCCCCGCGCTCGAGGTCGTAGAAAAGCCCGTTGATCGTGAAGTCGCGGCGAATCGAGTCTTCGTGGGGCTCTCCGAACACGTTGTCGTTGGTGATCAACAGGTCCTCATCGTCACCATCGATGGCAGCGTTTCGCTCCGGAATCAAACGAACGGGCTCGGGCCCTGCGCACAGCGGGATCTTCTTGGCGATCTTCGGCTTGATGATCTCGTAGTGCTGCGAAGGGTCACGACGGAAGGTAGCCACCTCGATCACCTTGCCGCCCGAAAATAGAACGTGAGCCAGCCGGAACCGCCTACCGATCACGCGGCAGTTGCGGAAGAGGTCTCGCACCTCGTATGGGCGCGCGCTGGTCGCGAGGTCAAAGTCTTTGGGCTTACGCCCAAGCATCAGGTCTCGCACGCCACCACCGACGAGATACGCGGTGTGGCCGTGCCGATTGAGACGGCGAATGACTTTGGCCGCGTCCTGGTCCAAGAGTCGGCGTGGAATCGCGTGCGCGTAGACGAGAGGTTCGGGGGGCTCCTCGTCGAGAGCACCTCTCGCGTCGTCGTCTCTCTGACCGAAGCCAGGATCTAAAACTCGTGTCATCGAATACCAAGGGCCAGGAAGGCCAAAAGAAGTTAGTTACGGCCTTGTAGCAACAACCACCGCTTACGGCAACGTTCGCGCGGTGCTAGCTAGAGGACAGACCCCTTTTTGTCAGGGATAATTTTTGGGAGCGCGTAGGGTGAGTGAGCTCGAGCAATTGGCAGGCGGCGTCATGGTGTGCGGCTTTCCCGGCGTCGAGGCGCCGCCCGAGATCCGCTCCTGGCTAGCCGACGATTCCGTAGCGGGCTTGATCCTCTTCAAGCGCAACATCGATGACGAGCAGCAAACCGCAGAGCTGATTCAATCATGCACGGCAACGCAGGATCCCTCGCTTCCGATCCTGGTTTGCATCGACCAAGAAGGAGGTCGAGTCGAACGGTTTGACGACCCCATCCTCAAGCTACCCCCGATGCGAAAATTGGCCGAAGCAGCCGACTCGGAGCTCACCACTTCGGCCGGCACTGTGCTCGCACGCCAGCTTCGAGCGATCGGAATCAACCTCGACTTCGCGCCCGTGCTCGACGTCGACACCAACCCCAGTAACCCAGTGATCGGGGATCGCTCCTTCGGAAGCACGCCCGAGGTCGTCATCGAGCACGCGTTGGCGTTCGCCGATGGCCTTCACGCCGGCGGCGTGCTGTCTTGCGGCAAGCACTTTCCCGGACACGGAGATACCGACCTCGACAGCCACCTTGCCTTGCCAACCTTGCAACACGATCGCAAGCGACTCGACGAAGTGGAGCTCCCACCATTTCGAGCCGCCATCGGCCGTCTCCCTTCGATCATGACGGCGCATGTGGTCTTCGACGCCCTTGATTCGTTGCCAGCAACGCTCTCGCACCGCGTGATCAACGAGCTCCTTCGCGACGACATCGGGTACGACGGCGCAGTGTTCACCGACGACTTGGAGATGAAGGCCGTGAGCGCGCTCTACCCGATCGAGGAGGCAGGCGTCCTCGCGATCGAAGCGGGTTGTGACCTTCTGCTGGTGTGCTCGGACGTCGAGGCGGCGGGCAGGTTGCGTGAAACGCTGACCCAGGAAGCGGGCCGCCACCAAGCATTTCGGCACAAACTCGAGGAAGCACGAACACGCGCAGAGGGGCTCCGCCGACGGGTCACGAATTTGCCGACTGCCGCAACGCTAGAAGAAGCCCTCGACAACCCCCAAGCGCGCGCCCTTCGGAAACGGCTTCAGCAGCTGGGGTAGAGCCGGCCAGTGAAACGCGCTAGACCAGTGTGGAGCCCGCGGTGGCTTCAATAGCGGAATAGATTTGCAGATCTACGGCGACACAAGCGATCTCAGCCCCTCGGAAACCAAAGCGCTTCAACGAATCTACCGAAGGCGCGTTCCTCTGGACAGGCTGACGACGCCCGAGCTCACCCGAGCGCTCGTCGGTGTGTCGCACGCCACGGGTCGACAGGTGGGCGTCCTGGTCGACCGTCGAGGCGCCGTGCATCACGTCATTCTGGGCGATGCATCGAAGCTGATGTTGCCCGATGTTGGTCGACTCCGCGCCGGCGCCGGGCGACTCCGTGGGCTCCGACTGATCCACACGCATCTCCGGAACGAGCCGCTCAGCCGCGACGATCTCGTGGATCTCACCCGCTTGCGCCTCGACCTCGTCGTTGCGATCTGTCTCGCACCGGGCGAAGAGCGAGCCCTTTGCCTCTATTACGGTCACAACTTTCCCGTTCCCGAGGACTCCGACGAACCTCCGTTTCAAACGTTTGGGCCGATCCCTTACGCGAAGGCGCTGGACAACCCTGCGGAGATCATCGAGACCCTCGAACAGGAATTCGCGCAGGCCGCCAGAGCCAGAGGGGTTACGGCAAAGGATGGTCGCGCGATCTTGGTGCACGTGTGTGACAAGCGCAGCGCGGGCCAAGCCGAGGACTCGCTACGGGAGCTCGAGGAGCTTGCTCGGACGGCGGGAGTCGATATCGCCGATCGCGTCCTGCAGGTTCGGGACCGCGTCGATCCACGGTATGCGCTCGGACGGGGGAAGCTCGAAGACATGGTCATCCGCGCGATGCAGCTCGACGCCGAAACGCTGATCTTCGATCGCGATCTTCGCCCCGCGCAGGCCAACAACATCGCACGCATGACCGACCTCAAAGTCGTCGACCGCACGCAATTGATCCTCGACATCTTCGCCCAACACGCGGAGACCCGGGACGGCAAACTTCAAGTCGAGCTGGCGCAGATGCGGTATCTGCTCCCCCGCCTCGGCCAGCGTGACGACGCGCTCTCGCGACTCACCGGTGGAATCGGAGGGCGAGGCCCTGGCGAAACGAAGCTCGAGGTTGGCCGTCGACGCGCGCGAGAACGAATCGCGCGTCTTCAGTCCCAGCTCAAGCAGCTCGGACGCCAGAGGGAGCAACGGCGGTCGCGGCGGCGACGAAGCGGTACGCCCACCGTGGCGATCCTCGGCTACACGAACGCGGGCAAGAGCACTTTGCTCAACTCGCTGACGGGGAGCAACGTCGTCGCAGAAGACAAGCTGTTCGCCACACTCGACACCCGGTCTCGCAGCACGATGCTTCCCTCAGGGCGCAATGTGATTGTCACTGACACCGTCGGGTTCATCCGCGATCTCCCGAAAGACCTGTTCGCTGCGTTTCGAGCGACGTTCGATGAAACTCAGGACGCAGATCTGCTGTTGCACGTGATCGATGCGTCAGACCCCTGCAGAGATGAACACGTGGAAACGACGGAGAAGCTCCTCGTCGACCTCCACCTCGAGCGGGTTCCGCGAATCCTGGTCTTCAACAAGTGCGACCGTCTCGAAGCACCGGCCGCGATGATCCAGAACCGCGGCATCGCGACCAGCGCGATCGATCCGAGCACCCTGGGTGCGCTAAGAGACGCGATCGACAAGCGCATCGCAGTTTCGAATCCGCTCGCAAAGGCGCCGGAACCTACTTCTTCACCACCGGCTTGATGCCGACCTTGCCGTCTTTGATGACGACCTTGAAGTCGATCCGCTTGCCTTTGTGCTTGCGATCGAGCTTCGGGACCATTTTCTTGAGGCTCTTCGCCACCGCCTCGTAGTCGATCTTGTCGGTGCGTTCGTTGTTGCATCGTTTGGCGTCGACGTAGCTCTCATAAATCTGGCGCATCCGGGCTTCCCCGGGGCCCTTGGAGCGCGCGGCGATCGGTGGTGGCGCGCGGCGGCTCGGCGAAATCGCGGGGCTCGACCTGTCTCGTTTGCTCACGGGCCGTCGGGATTTGGGCTTCCCAAATGTAGCCGTCGGCAATTCCTCGGACGGGTCTGGTTTCGGGCGGGGCCCGGGCACGATCTTTTTCGCCGGCTCGGCAGGGGGCTCCACCTCGTCAGTGGCGGGCGGACCCATCTCGAGCTCTGGGGCCGGTGGCGCCCTCAGCAACTCATCCACGCGGTCACTGGCTTCCTCGATCAACTGGTCGACGTTCATGTCTTCGTTGGGATCGAGCTCGAGCGAATTGCTACCGCGGTTTCGCGCGTCTTCGCGTTCCGCTCGCGCCGCCTCTCTGCGCTTCCGCGCTCTCAGCAGGTCACGACGGTACGTGCCCTCCTCGATCTGACGCCCGACACGTCGCCAGTAGGTCTGAAGCGTCGTGTATCGTTGGATGAGCGTCTGAAATCGAAAGCGGAGTGCCGTGTTGCGTGGCTTCGTCTTGCGAAGCTCATGCAGCGCGCGATCGAACTGCTTGCGGGGGATCTGCGGCTCGATGCGTTCGATCCCCTGGAACCATTGCTCGTAGAGGTGCTTGATGCGCGAGAGCTGTATCTCGACATCAGACAACATAATCTCGAACTCTTTCGGCGTCATGGTTTGACCATCAGAGCGGCGTGATCTCCAAATTGTCGAACCAGAGGTCCGATTGCCAGTTATTGAACCCAAAATGATCGTGTCCGCGGCCCCTTAGAGGGTCCGGATCGCTCATTTCTAGGAGAACCTCGTCGTCCACCCAGACTGTGAGCTTCGGCCCTACGCGCTCGATCCGAAGGTGATGGCTCCTTCCAGGCTCGACTTTTCGAGGGGCCCCCACCACGCGATCGGCCCCGTGCTCATCCATTCGGGCCAAGACGTTTCGGGTGTTGTTCCACCCGCCGAAAATGACGACGTAGCTCGTGGCCTTGTAGCTGTCGGTTTTCGCGAAGGACGCGCCGTCCCCGAAAATCTCGACCTTGATGTCCCCATCCGGAGTCTCACTTCGAACGTCGAGCTCGACCCGTACGTCGCGCGGTAGGGTTCGCAGGAGCCAAAGCGGGTGGTTGCGCGCGCCCTGCACATGAAGCTCCCCCGCCTCGATGGCCCAGTTGCCCCCCGTCTTGTTCCAATCTTTCCCAAGCTGAGCACGCTCGAAGCGATCGGCGTACCCAAAGCCAATCCCAGGATCCCCCTGAGGCGTGCACGCGGAGAGCCCAAAGACCAACACAACCAGACCCAGGACCACCAGCGCTGGCACTGACGCTGACACTGGCACTGACACTGGCACTGACGCTGACACTGGCACTGTCGCTGACGCTGACGCTGTAACTGCTAGGGATCCGTGCATCCGTCTTCGTTCTCATCTTGCCCCTCGAGGGCTTCCTCGTTGGGGCATAGGTCGTCGGCATCTGGAATGAAGTCGTTGTCGTTGTCTGGATCCATGCAGCCGTCTTGATCTTCGAAGCCATCGAAGTCCTCAGGGAGCCTCGGGCACTCGTCGACAGAGTCTGGGATCCCGTCGTCGTCCATATCGTTGGTCCTTGGAGACCAAGAAACGCCCACGATTGCGCGGAAGTTCGGCTGACCAAGACCGCGTACGAGCCCCCCACCGAACGCGGCGGTCACCGTCACGTCATTCTTCGTATAGCGAATACCGATATCGCCTTCGAGCGTGTTGGTGCTCCGTCCTCCGAACCGGGTCGACCCGCGAAACTCGAGCAGGCCAAACAGATTTTTGGCAGGCGGAATCGGTGGCTTCAACGAGAAACCGTAGAGCATCTCTTGGCCCAGCGTGTCGACGCCCACGCTTCGCGCGTTCACGCGGTACCGCCAGCCGAGCATGAGACCCGCCCCCGCCCCGATCAGATGGAAATCGCCAAGCGCCTGGACGTCGAACGAAAACTGACCCTCACTCGCGTAGAAGCTCTCGCTACCGATCGGAATTGGCACCGTCACGAGCAAGCCGAGTCCGGGGCCGTCCGGCTTGTTTTGGGTCTTTTCGGTCTTCTTCCCAACGAGTCGGATCTTGCTGCTAAAGCGCGGATCCTCGACGGCGAAGCCGGTGAACGACGTTCGGCCGTTGAGCGGCATCGAGGTTGCGCCTGTCTGATACAGCACGAGAGGCACTTCCAAGGCCAGCGACCATCGCCCGAACAACCCGAGTTGAAACAGAAGGTCGGAAGTGAGTCGATTATCGATCGCCGTCTCGGACGTCCCGTCAGCGAAGCTCACGCGCAGAGGCTTGTTCGAATACCAGGTCCAGAGCGCGAGATTCCAGCGCAAGTGGCCGGGAGTGGCACTCCCTTGGAACCCGAGAAACCCGAAGCGGTCCAGGGTCGGGCGAAAGCGTTCGATGTTGACCGCTTGGGCAGAGGCGGAGGTGGCCGCAGTGAGGGCCAGGACGAGCAACAAGACCGAAGCGAGGCAAGCCATGCGACGCCTCTCCAGGGGATCAAGAGCCACGCCCTAGTTTCCCCTTCGAATCGCTACCGCGCGGGCGTGAGCTTCGAGCCCTTCGAGCCGTGCAAGCCGTTCGAGCAAGTCGGCCTGATCGGCTAGGGCGGCCGACGAGTACCGAATGAGTGACGTGCGAATCACGAAATCATACACGCCCAAGGGCGATGCGAATCGCACCGCGCCGCCCGTTGGCAACACGTGGCTCGGCCCCGCCGCATAGTCTCCCGCGGCTTCGGGGGTGTGGTAACCGAGAAACACCGCGCCGGCGGCTCCGATCTGCTCGAGCAGACTGTCCGGATCTTCCACCGACAGACTGACGTGCTCCGCGGCCAACGACGTCGCGACACGACCAGCCTCGGTGAGGTCGCCTGTCACGAAGGCATAGCCGTTGTTGGCGATTGCCTCCTCTGCGATCGCCTTCCTCGGAAGCGACCTGAGCTGCCGTTCTAGCGCAGCATCGACCGCTTCGGCCTGGCTTCGGGAGAGGGTGACGAGGAGCGGGTATGCCGCCTCATCGTGTTCGGCTTGCGACAACAGATCGGCCGCCACCACCTCGGGGTCAGCTCCTTCGTCGGCCACCACCAGGATCTCACTCGGTCCGGCTAACGAATCGATGTCGACCGCGCCGAACACGAGCCGCTTGGCGCATGCCACGTAGATGTTGCCGGGCCCGACGACCTTGTCGACCCGGGTGATCGACTCCGTCCCATACGCCACAGAAGCGATCGCCTGGGCCCCGCCTGCATCGACCACTTCGGTCACGCCCGCAATCTCGGCGGCCGCGAGGATCTCCGGCGTCGGATTCGGCGTGACGAGAACGATGCGCTTCACGCCCGCCACAGTCGCCGGAATCGCCGTCATCAGAACCGTGGAGGGATATCGTGCCTTCCCGCCGGGCGCATAGACTGCAGCCGCAGCAACCGGCCGAACGCGTTGCCCGAGCTCGACGCCGTCCTCTTCGTAGCGAAAACCCAGCTCACGTTGGTGTTCGTGGTAGCGACGAATGCGCTCCGCGGCGTCAGCCAAGGCCGTGCGAACGGCAGGGTCCACTCGCTCCGCTTCGGAGAGCCAAGTCTCCCGGTCGAGCACGAGGGCTTCGGGGCGACGACCGTCGAATCGTTCGCTGTATTCGAGCACCGCCTCGTCGCCTCGCTCGCGCACCGCATCGATAATCGCGCGCACATCGGATTCGACGCGCGCGAGATCTTCGTCACCGCGGCGACTCAAAGAGCGGAGCGTGCTTTCGTAGCTAGCCTGCCCTCGTTCGTGAATCGTGAGCATTTTCTGTTTCTAGCGGGCCGGCGGACGGGGTCAACCACGCGACCTTGCCCTTTGGTTCGGAAAATGCTCAGACTTCGCCGACCATGAACGTTCGACTGTACAACACCCTGACGAGTCAGAAGGAGCCGTTCGAGCCGGCAGAGCCCGGCCACGCCCGAATCTACGTCTGCGGCCCGACCGTCTATGACTACGCACACCTCGGCCACGCGCGCTGCTACGTGGTTTACGACGTGCTGGTCCGTCATCTCCGCGCCAACGGAATGAAAGTCACTTACGTCCGGAACATCACCGACGTCGATGACAAGATCCTCAAGCGGGCCTCGGAATCAGGGACCGACCCGACCGTTCTCGCCGCCCGTTTCGAAGAGGCGTACACCGAGGACATGCACCGCCTCGGCAACCTCGACCCCGACGTCGAGCCGAAAGTGAGCACGCACCTTCAAGACATATTTGATTTGGTGCAGCGGCTGATCGACCGTGATCACGCATACGTGTCCGATGGCGACGTATACTTCTCGGTCGAGTCTTTCGCGGAGTACGGGAAGCTCAGCCACCGCAACCTCGCGCAGATGAGGCTTGGCGCGAGCGAACGCTTGGACGAGCAACAGATGGCCCGCAAACGCCACCCTGCGGACTTCGCGTTGTGGAAGCAGAGCGCCGAAGACGCGTGGGGCTGGGATAGTCCGTGGGGTCGAGGCAGGCCGGGCTGGCACATCGAATGCTCTGCCATGTCGATGAAGCACCTGGGCGACACGCTCGACCTCCACGGAGGCGGGCTCGACTTGGTGTTCCCTCACCACGAAAACGAGATCGCACAAAGTGAGGCCGCGACTGGCAAACTTTTTTCGCGATGCTGGATGCACAATGGATTCGTCGAAGTCGACAAAGAAAAGATGAGCAAGAGCCTCGGGAACTTCTTTACGGCCCGAGACCTCTTCGATCGGATGGAGCCCGAGGCGATCCGGTACTTCATGATGACCGTCCACTATCGAGCCCCCCTCAACTTGGACTGGACGCTCGACGATGCGGGGAATGTAACCGGATTTCCGCAGTTCGAAGAAGCGGAGCGTCGCGTAGCCTATCTCTACAAGACGAAACAACGTCTCCTCGGGTTGCCACCGAAACGCATTGCCGACGACGGAGCGCCCGCGGCGCCCGAGATCCACGATTTCTCGACCGGGCTGAGAGACGCGCTCGACGACGACCTCAATATGCCCGTGGCACTCGCGAAGCTCGCCGAGTTCTTGAAGGCGGTGAACGAGCTCTGCGATCAAGCATCCCGAAAGAAGGGCAAGGCTCCAAAAAAGGCTGTCGCGGTGGCCCTGGCAGGTTTCGCCGCGCTCGAGGCTGAGCTTGGTCTGGGGACTCAGGCCTCGGATGTGGTCCTGCTCCGTATTCGGGATCGTCGCGCACGCGAGCGCGGGCTCGATGCTACCGAAATCGACCAGCGAATCGCGGCGCGCACCGCGGCGCGGCAGTCGAAGGACTTTGCGGAAGCCGATCGGATCCGAGATTCGCTTGCAACCCAGGGCGTCGAGCTCCTGGACGGCCCTCAGGGGACGGGCTGGACGATCGCGGACTGATGCTACTATCAGGGGTTGGCGCCTAGGAGGGTCGTAATTTCGGCCTCCTCGCCAGTTCCGGATCGATCGCGATCTGTCGCTCTCCTTCCGGGTATGTCACCCTGTAATTCCTTGGAGCAACCCTTGCCATCCTCTGTTCCTAAGCCACTTGCTGAGGGGGCGTTGACCGCCACGCCTTTCGGCCACGTTCTGCTGTCGATTCAGAAGAAGGGTCTCTCGGGCACACTCGCCGTTTGGCCCGACGATGACGAACCGGGACAAGATCGGATCCTCTTTCGCAGCGGCGTCCCCGCCATCGGACGCTTCATTGAGCCGGCCGCGAGTTTGGAGCGCGGACTGCTCACCATCTTTTCCCGGCAGCGTGGCCCCTACGCCTTCTACGAAGCTGACTTGGTTGGTGAGGGCGACGGGACGATGCGTGGTTCGGTCGATGTGTTCGAAGTGATCGCCACCTCGCTTCGAGGCGATGTTCCGAAAGACGCTATCACTCGTGTGATCCGAAAGCTTGGGACCGAGCGTCAACGAATCAAGAAGGGCGCACCGCTCGCGAGATTCTCGCTGCAGTCCAACGAAAAGGCGTTCGTCGAGCTGATGCGTGCCGAGCCGGCCACGGCAGCGATCCTGATCGAACAGTTTGGTGACCCCAAAGTCGCACAAAGAATGATCTACCTACTCGCGATCACGGAGAACCTCGAAGTCTATCGTCCGATTTCGCAGCAGAAGCTTAAGGCCGTGTTGCCCTCCTCGCGTGGGGAGCGCCCGTCTTCACCTTCCTTCGCACGAAGGGCGTCATCAGGGACAATGACGCAGCCGAGGACGCGCCGTTCGTCACCACCGGGCCGTCGCGACTCCCATGCGCCAGGCGGCGATTCAGTCCTTCCGACGTCGATCAGCAGTCTGCCGCCCGCAAAGAGCCTCTCCGGCGAGATCGTCGCACCGCGCGAGATGCCGCCCCAACCTCCTGCGGGCCTGACTGAAGAGCACCTGAAGCGCTGGGAAGAGATCACCCGGGTGATTGGCATGATGGACCGCCAGAACTACTTCGAGATGCTTGGCGTCAAAGAGTCAGCTGACTCCGACGCGGTGCGCAGCAAGTACATGAAGCTCGCAAAGAAGTGGCATCCGGACAGACTGCCCAAGGAGCTCTCGGATATGCGACCGTGGGTGGAGGAGATCTTCCACCTGTTCACGGTGGCGCGCGACGCGCTAGCCAACGACAAATCCCGCGCGGAATACCAGAAGACCGTCGTGCAAGGCGGCGGCACCCCGGAATCCGAGCGAAAGCTCAATGTCATGGTCGAGGCCGCGATCAACTTCCAAAAGGTGGACGTGCTCGTGAAACGGCGGCGGTACGACGAAGCGCTACGAATTTGCAACGAAGCGATGGAAGTCGTTCGCAAGGAGGCCGACTACCCGGCCATGAAGGCGTGGATCCTTCTCCTCCATAAGGGGACCGAGGACGAACAAGTCGCCGACGAGATCAGGGCTCTGCTCAAGAAGACATTCCACCTCAACACCGATCACGTGCAGGGCCACTTCGTGCGCGCCCACTTCCTCAAGCGAATGGGCAAGCATGACAAAGCATTGAAGCACTTCAAGAAAGTCGCCAAACTCGACCCGAGTAACATCGAGGCGGTCCGTGAAGTCCGGGTAGCCACGATGCGCCTATCAAGAGGCCGCTCGAGCGCCCCACCCCCCGCCGCCGGTAGCAAGCGGCCGAGTATCTTCAGTAAGTTTTTTAAGAAGTAGGCCCCGTAAAGCCGACCGGTCGGTGTGGTGGGGGCGGAGCCCCGGGGCGACGAAGTCGCTTTACGGGGTGGCGGCCGGCGGCGGGGCTTGCGGTGGCCGCCAGCCGAAGAGTTCTAACGTCCCGGATCCCTTGTCCCCTCCCCTGGCACACCCCCTGCACGCCCTCCCTGCCATGGATGGTCCTCGCGAACGTCTTGGTCGTCTTGGTGCGTGTGCGCTTGCTGACGTCGAGTTGCTTGCCGTTCTTCTTGGTACCGGTCGCAGGGGCGAAGATGTTGCCTCACTTGCTGCGAACATTCTCCGCCGCACTGGTGGGTTCTGGGCGCTCTCTCGTTTGAGCTCAACGGAGCTCATGCAGATCGCAGGCGTTGGCCCCGCCAAGGCCGCTCGAATTGCCGCCGCGTTCGAAGCGGGCACACGTGCTCTCGCCCCTCCGGAGCTTGCAGCGCCGCTCACCAGCAGCGAACTGGTCTTCGAGCGCTACGGAAAGGCCATGATGGGCAGCCCTATCGAGCGCTTCTTGGTCGTCTCGGTCGATGCCAAGAACCGGCCGCGCATCGAGCGGGAAATCGCGCGCGGCGGTCGAACGAGTTGCCAGGTCGATCCCGCGGAGGTCTTTCGGGTCCTGGTCTCGGATTCGGCTTCGGGCGCCATCTTTCTCCACAATCACCCGAGTGGGGATCCCGACCCTAGCGCCCAGGACCTCGCGCTCACCGAACGCCTGGTCGCGGCGGGTGCTTTGCTCGAGATCCGCATTCTCGATCACATCATCGTGGGAAGCGGGCGGTATACCAGTCTCCGGGACGCCGGCGTTTGGCCGACTACTTCAGCAAAATCAAACACTTCCGTTGCGCTCGGCCGATGAGCAGCGCGACTTGACACCCCCCCGGGCCCGTGCTTTCTTCCGGCACTCTTATTTTCCTGGAGCATTGCTGTGAAGCGGACCTATCAACCACATCGTAAGCGCCGTCTTCGGACACACGGGTTCCGCGCGCGTATGAAGACCAAGAGCGGTCGGAGCGTGATCAACGCCCGTCGCCGCAAGGGTCGGAAGCACCTAACCGTTTCCTGCTACAAGAAGTAGCCGAATCGGGGCGAAGATGCGTCGTGCGTCCGGAGCGGGGGGTGGTCCGAGCAACGGAGCCCAAGGCCTTCGGCGCGCCGATCGGCTCAAGAAGCGCTACGAATTCAGGCAAGTACAACTCACCGGGCGGCGCATCCACACACCCCACTTCCTCATCGTCGTCCAATCAAACTCTCTAGAGAACACGCGACTTGGGATCACCGTGACAAAGAAAGTGGGCAACGCCGTTCAAAGGAATCGCATCAAGCGCGTGGTGCGGGAGGTCTTTCGGCGAAACCGCCATCTCTTCCCGCCCTCCCACGACGTCGTGTTCATCGCCAAGCGGCACACGGAGGCAATCGGCTACGACTCGTTGTTGACCGAGCTCCGCCGAGCGGCCGTACGGCTCAGAGAGACTGGGGCTGGACGATGATCAGGGCCGTCCTTCTCTTCACGATTCGCCTCTACCAAATGACGCTGTCGCGTCTGATCGGCCCCTCGTGCCGATTCGAGCCTTCGTGCTCCCACTATACCGCCACGTGCGTCGAGCGTTTTGGCGCGATTCGTGGCTCGTGGTTGGGTATCAAGCGAATCACGCGCTGTCATCCGTTCAACCCAGGCGGATTCGACCCACCGCCACACGTCGAACAACACCATCACGAGGCGCATCATGGCTGAGCGCAAACAGCTGCCGATCATGTTGCTGGCGCTCCCGGTCGCGATCATGGGCGTCATGCTGGGGGTACAGTATTTCGCTCCGGACCAGGCGCAGACCGATGAACCCGCGATCGAAGGACCCGCAGAGCAAGCGGAAAGCGCGCCCGAGCCTGCCGAAAAGGACCCTTCGGCAGCCGAGGCACGAACCCGACTCGAGTTCGAGAGGACCTATCGGCTCGAGGATGATCGCTTCGTCGCTACGTTCACGGACCTGAACACCGGGCTCGTCAGCGTTCGCATCAAGGGCGACCGGTACCTTGACGAAGGAGGCAACCCCCACGAGCTCGTCACGACCGACAAAGAGGAATACCTGCCGTTGAAGCCGACGTTCTCCGGCCTCGCGATTCCGCCGACCGCCCGGTGGACTGCCATCGAAGCGTCTACGCGAAAGATCCACTTCCGGTGGTCGGGCGACGGCGTGACGATCGATCGGATCTGGGAGCTTGTCGAGCCACCGTACCAGCTCCGCTCAACGACCGAGGTGCACAACCAGGAAGCGACCGCAAGGCAGATCGGGCTCGGCATCACCTCCGCCCACTACGTTCGCCGAGAGGACGAAAAAGGCGGCTTCTTGGCGCGCCCGTCCCCGGCCTTGAGCCACGGGATCTGCCAAGCCGGCGAGGAGACTATTCGCGAAGATCGCGAAGGGCTTTTGAGCGAAGACGAGTCCCGACCGATGCAGCCGCACACGTATGGTGCCGGCGTTAAGTTCGTCGCGCTGAGCAGCGTGTATTTCGCGATCATTGCCGCCCCCGAAGGAGAGACCGCCGAGCGCTGTGATCTTCTCACCACCAACCGTGGCGGGACGCCGAAGGACCCCGATGGGAGTTTGTTCGAAGCGGAGCTCACGTACGCGCCCGTCGAGGTAGCGCCCGGCACGACCGCAACATTCCGAACCGCCGTCTACGCGGGGCCGAAGGACTTCGACGCGCTGAAGGAGTTCGGACATCAAGCGACCAACGTCATCGACCTCGGTTGGTTCAGCTTCATCGCTCGGGGGATGAGTTGGTTGCTCCGCACGATTTACGACTTCGTCGGGAACTGGGGTCTGGCGATCGTCTTGCTCACGATTCTCGTCCGAGTCCTGCTCCTGCCGTTCGTGATTCCGCAGTTCCGGAGCATGGCGAAGCAGCGTGCCCTCAAGCCCGAAATCGACAAGATCAACGAGCTCTACAAAGACGACCGCGAGAAGAAGGGCGCCGCAATGATGGAGCTCTGGCGCAAGAACAAGGTGAACCCGCTCGGCGGATGTTTGCCAGTTCTCCTGCAGATGCCGATCTTCTTCGCCCTCTACCAAACCCTCTCGACCAGCATCGAGCTCTACCACGCGCCGTTCGTCTGGTGGTGGGCCGACCTGTCGTCTCCGGACCCCTACTACGTCCTGCCGGTCATTCTCGGGGCGTTGATGTTCATCCAGCAGAAGTTGACCCCGATCCAAATGGACCAAATGCAAGCCAAGATCATGCTCTACGCGATGCCGTTGATGATGACCTTCTTCATGCTCTTGCTTCCGGCGGGCCTCTGCCTGTACATGGTTACCAGCTCTGCCATCGGGATCTCGCAGCAGCGGTACATGTATTGGAAGATGGACAAAGAACAGCTCACTGTCGTGTCCGCCATCGATGGCGACGACCCCGAAGATCAAGCGGCCGAGACGGAAACGGCCGCCGCACCGAAGCGGGCTAAGCCCCGTAGAAAGAAGAGGACTCGCCGTGGACGAGCTTAAAAGTAAACCGAGAGATGGCGCGCTGATTCTTGGGGATCAACAAGCGCAGGAAGATCCATCACAATACGCGGGGGATGGCAAAGCCGAAGAGGCCGCCGAGATTCTCGAAGAGCTTCTGAACCTCATGGACCTCGATGTCCAAGTCGAGATTCGCTCGGACGCCGAGCGGATCGAGCTCGACGCTACCGGTGAGGACTCCGGACGCGTGATCGGAAAAAAGGGGGCGACGCTCGACGCGTTGCAGTTCCTGATCAACAAGATGGTCAACCGTTTCCCCGAAGCGCGGCGACACGTGGTCGTAGATTCCGGCGACTACCGGGAGCGTCACGACGATGGACTGATTTCCCTCGCGAAGCGCCAAGCGCACCGCGCAGTGAGCGAAGGCAAAGTGGTGACCCTCCAGCCGATGAACGCCCGCGACCGCCGCGTGATCCACATGTCCTTGGCAAAGTTCGACGGCGTAAGCACGATGTCCCATGGCGAGGGGATGCGACGGCGAATCCAGATCATCCCCGCCGGCCGCCGCCGCTGACGGGGTCGGTGTCGCGAGCAAACCTGCTCGAGCACGAGTGCGACTGACGAGTAGTCACGAGTTCTTGCAGCCTTTCGACTGCTTGTGTGTGTGGTCCAGCGCATCTGAGAGCGGAGGAACCGTCCGGGACCGAGAACCCGGTCAAGACTTGATTCGCGTCGGCGATCGGAGCTTAAAAGAGGAAGAAGAAGGAAAGCCTCTTGGCGGGTGGGCGAAGCCCGGGAGGAGAGAGAGGGACCGTCCGACAAGCCCCTAGCTCTTGGCCCCTCTCTTAAGCCCATGCCCCCGAGACGGAGCCAATCACGGTCACCGTCACGTGCCTGACCCGTGACCGTCAGCCTCCCGGCACCTCATCGGTTCGCACGAGCCCGTGGCGCTTCCAGCCCGTGCTCGCGAGCCAGGTACGGGGCTCGGCACACGGTGGCGGGCCGGTCGCCCGAAAGACGTGGCCCACCGGTTCACCTGAGCCAAACGGGTCGACCCAGGTTGGAGCCGGCTGCGCCCGACCGAGCTTGTGGAGATGCCTTCGGCGATTGTTGAGCACGTAGGCCATCGCGTTTCGAACCTGCCGCGGTGTCCGGAGCGGTTCGGCATGGTACCGATCGGTAAAGACGGTGCCCCGCCGACGCTCGAGCGCGTTGTTGAGCGCCTTGCTCATGCGAATCGAAAGCCCCTGCATTCCCCTTGAAAGCGACCGCCGATGTGTCGCCTCGACGATCAGGTGTAGGTGCCCGTGCTGCACCGACCAGTGCAGCACCCGCATCCCAAACCGGCCCTGCGCCCGCCCGATCGAGCGAACGACGGCTCGATAGAGCCGCCCGCTTCGAAGCCGAAGCCTTCGATCGACCCGAAGCGTCACGTGCACAGGCACATAGTGCGGCAGCGCCTGCCGCGTATCATGGCCCACACGCGTACTGCTCTTGGGCCGACCCGCGCCCTCGCGACGCCCCCCAAGTCGCAACCGATCGAGGTGAAGCTGCACCTCCCTTTTTCGTCGTCTTCGACGCTGCTTGGGAGAGCGTTGCAGTGGAGCGCGATCGGCCATTGCTCTGAATACCGCATATATTTATCCGAGTCAACAACAATCCACCAAAAACAACGGTGTATGGACCCGTTAGATGCCTGACAGTTCAGACTCACTAAGGGGCTGACACTGACTCACTACATGGTTGACAGGCATAACGGAGCCCATGCCGTGGAAAGAAACGTGTGCAGTGAAAGAGCGAGTACGCTTTATCGATGAGTGGGAGCGAGGTGACCTGTCGATGGTCGCCTCGTGCCGCAAATACGGAATCAGTCGACAGACCGGGTACAAATGGGTGCACCGTTATCAGCAGCTCGGCTGCTGCGCCCATGCGCTCACGGACCTGTCACGGATGCCGCACAATCACCCTTGGGCCACCGACCAAGAGCTCGTGGACCTGGTGATTCGGGCCCGAAAACGCTGGGAGTGCGAAACACTCCAGCCCCTAACCGAGCAGGCTCGCTACGGCCGACCCACACGCGGCTCTTGCCCTCTCTCTTAAGCCCACGCCTCCAAAAACGAACGCAACCGAGGCCACGCCCACACGCCACGAGCGCCGCCGTCGTCATGACCACTAGTGCCTGTTCTTTGTGTAACGAGTACGAATACGGGTACGGGCTCGGGTACGGGCTCGGGCGGCCCTATGGGCCGTAGGCCAGGATTGATCTTGGGGCGCTGGTGGACGGCACCTCGTAGTCCAGCTGGCGGTGCAGGCTCAGTTTCGGCGTCTCCTCCAACTCCCTGCCAGCGGTAAACACCCAGACCTCGCTACCCAGCCGAGACCCGATCGCACGCCACTGCTCCGGTGGGAAAGTTGCGCGCGAAAGCGCGACGTCAAAAGGCCCGCCTTTCACCACGGGGGAATCTGGATCGACGCTCTGCTCCAACACCTGGGCGCGATTCGCCAAGTCGAGCAAACCGACGGCCGATCGGAGAAACGCGGTACGCTTGCGCCGCGGCTCCACCAGGGTGGCGCGGCGACCAAGACCGTCGAGGAGCAAGGGAATCGTTGGGGCGCCGACACCAGCACCGACATCAACCAACGAGCTGGCTGACTCCAACCACGCGACTTCGATGAGCTTCGACGCATCGAGAAAGAGAATCTCTGCAAGCTCGGCATCGTTGCGCGCCCCCGTGAGATCGGTGCGCGCGGCCCAGGCTTTCGCGGTGTCGAAATAGGCGGGCCAGCCGGGAGGAACAGAGATCCCCACGGCACCGCAGAGCTCCTCGATCACACCCACACAAGCCCCCACGCTGGCGCTGGCACTGTCGCTGCCACTGACGCTGACGCTGGCGTTGGCGCTGTGGGCATCATTGCTTCGCCGCCTGCTGCCAGGCTGCTTTGAGCTCCGCCACACTCCGATATCGGGCTTCTTTATCGCGGTGCATGGCTCGGTGAACGACGTTTGCGATGGCTTCGGGAACCTCGATGAGGGCATCGACTGGCAATCGGTCGCCCGCATCGATCTTCATGAGAAGCCGGCCAACGTGTGAGTCCTGAAATGGGTGCTGGGCGCTCAGAGCCTCGTAGAGGAGCACGCCGAGGCCGTATACGTCGATCCTTTCGTCGACGGACGCCTTTCCGGTCAGCACCTCAGGTGCCATGTATGCCGGCGTGCCGGCCACCTCCCCTGTGGCTGTGAGCCGGTCGAGGCCCAGCACCTTCGACGCTCCGAAGTCGACCAGGCGCGGCACAGGCCGCACCCAAAGGATGTTGGCCGGTTTGAGATCACCGTGGAGAACGCCGTGATCGTGTGCCGCCCCCAGCGCGTCGCAGAGCGCGGTCAGCAAGAGGCCCCCGGACTCGAGATCCAGCGGAGCCTCCGTGAGCTGCTCGGCGAGGGTCTGACCTTCGACGAACTCGGTCACGAGAAACACCAGACCCGCTTCATCGATGCCTAGGTCGAGGAGGCGGACGATCGACGGATGGTCGAGGGCCTTGAGGACAGCGCCTTCTCGCCGGAAGCGTCTGCGCATCACCTCATCCGCGAGGTATTCTGCTCGGAGCAACTTCACGGCGACCTGGCCACCGTCTCGATAGTCCGCCGCAAGATAGACGTCACCCATGGCGCCGCGAGCGATCTCCGAAAGCAGCTCGTAGCGGCCGACCAACTTGCTTCCAATCCCAATGTGTTCCTGCTCGCCCATGTCCGCGCCGACGATACCCCTCTTTCGCAAAGTCTCCCAAACTGACGTAGGCTCGGCGCGCATCATGACGACGCCCTGTCTCGACGAAGGCCTCGAGAGACTCTACGGGAAGCCACTGCCCGCGGTGGTGGTCGAAAAGCTCCAGGGAGACGCCTCGACCCGCAGCTATTTTCGAGTGCGAACGCAGAAAGCCCGAAAGGGCCCTTCGTCCGTCATCGTGATGCAGTTGCCCGACGACGCATTCGGGAGCGACGAGGGTGGTGCCCAACCGGACATCGAGAGGCTACCGTTCCTGGAAGTCGGAGAGCTGCTCCGCTCGAGGGGGATCCCCGTACCGAAGATCTATGTGGAGCACCTCGAGCGCGGACAGGTCCTGCTCGAAGATCTCGGCGATACGACCTTCGAGCAGCGATTGCTCAGGACCCCAAAAGCGCAGTGGAAAGAGTCCTACGGCCAAGCAGTCGATCTGCTAGTCGAGATTCACGAACGCTGCGATGATCTGCCGCCAAGCTCGATTGTCGCGCGGCGAAAATTCGATCGCCAGCTTCTCGAATGGGAGCTCGATCACTTTCGGCGATGGGGACTCGTGGAATTGTTCGGAAACCTCGGGTCCATGCAGGCTCAGGTAATGTCCGACGCCTTCTCCGCGATCGTCGAGGAAATCGAAGCGATGCCCGTTGGGTTCGTACACCGCGACTACCAATCACGAAATCTCATGGTTCGACGGGGAGATGATCTCACGATTATCGACTTCCAGGACGCGCTCATCGGACCGCGGACCTACGACCTCGTCGCCCTACTCTGCGATTCGTACGTCTCACTCGACATCGACTTACAGGAGGCGATGATCGAGCGATATGCCGCAGCTCGTCGAATCGATGCTGACCGGATTCGTCGGGAATTCTGGATCGTTGCGCTGCATCGAAAGCTCAAGGACGCAGGGCGCTTTGTGTTCATCGATCGAAAGCGCAACAACGCGGACTTTTTACAGTGGTACCCCCAAAGCCTGGCCTACGTCGGTCGTGCTTTGACCCAGCTGCCACGGCTCCGACCACTCGACGGCCTTCTCCGTGCGGAAATCCCAGGGTTTCCGGGCGAGGTAGCGAAACCGGCACCCGCGATGGAATAGAGCGGTTGGGCGCTGCGTTCACCCCATGAACGGGCGGGGGTGAAACCGCCAACCACCCTGTACTCTCTCCTCTCCTACTATCCTACACCTCGCAACGCGGTTTCACCCCCACTCCACTCTTTATCCTTTTGGGCATTCCTTGCGACGGCTGCCCTGAGCGGTAGACTGCGGATTCGCCTCCATGAGGAACCTCTTCCCGGCTCTCGTACTCGCGACGATCATCTCGCTGCCTGCATCTTCTGCAGACGCCGCCGACTGCTCGTGCTCGTTGTCGATCGAAACCTGCACCGAAACGATCGAAGATCGGGATGAGCCGAGGCTACCCCCCATGTGGTGCGAGCGAAGTGACGATCCCCGTTGCATGCCCGCCAGCACCCACGGCGGCTCGTTCCAGACGCCGATTCCGCTGGCCACGGGTTGGAGCCAACAACTTCGATGGACTACGCCTCCCCGCGCGGCATCGCCCTTGGCGATCTGGGTCGACGGAGGCTCGAGAAACGCCCACTCGCGCAGAATCGAACGACCTCCTCGCTAGCGCCGGCCACCCTTGCGGGTGGTCTTCCAGCAATTGGTTCGTTGATTCCAACGTTTGAGTTTTTTAACGCGTCGCCGGATGGCGGCGGAAGGATAGAGAAATGAGTAAAGGTTCATCAATATTACTGGCTGCCGTAGTTGGCATCGCCGGGTTCGCCCTCGCATACGTGTACTTCGGGGAGGGTAGCGAAGGCGCTGAGGTCGAGGCCGCGGACGTGACGATCGCCGATGATGTCGAGCGATACAAAGTACCCGTCACCGACGCACAACCTTCAAAGGGCCCGAAGGACGCGCTCGTCACCATCGTCGAGTTCAGCGAGTACCAGTGCCCTTTTTGTGCACGCGTGCTCCCGTCGGTGAAAGAGGTCCAAGACACCTACGGCGATGACGTCCGCATCGTTTGGCGAAACCTCCCCCTAGGCTTCCACCCAAACGCAGATCCCGCGGCCCAGCTGGCCATGGAAGCGTACGCCCAGGGTGGTAACGACAAGTTCTGGGAAGTGCACGACCTGCTCTTCGCGAACCAGAAGGCTCTCAGCCGCGCAGATCTCGAGAACTACGCCCAGCAAGCGGGTCTCGATATGGACAAGGTCAAGAAGGCCCTGGACGAGAAGAGTCATTCCAAGCAGATCCAGGAGGACACCGCGCTGGCGGCCACCATAGGGGCACGCGGCACGCCCAACTTCTTCATCAACGGGCGCAACGTGCGTGGGGCAGTCCCGTTCGCTGCGTTCAAGACGGTCATCGATGCAGAGCTCGCGACCGCCAAGGCGCTCCAGGAACAGGGCGTGACCGCGGAGCAGATGTACGTGACCATCACGAAAGATGGTCTGACCAAGGCAGCACCGCCAAAGCCGCAACAGAAGCCGGGTCAACCCGACCCGAGCGCTACCTATAAGGTCCCTCTCCAAGGCAACGAGCCTCAGCAGGGTCCGGACAACGCGCTCGTCACGATCGTCGAGATCAGCGATTTCGAGTGTCCGTTCTGTGGTCGGGTCGAGCCAACGCTCGAAAAGGTCAAGGACAAGTACGGCAAGGATGTCCGAGTGGTGTGGATGAACAATCCGCTTCCGTTCCACAAGAACGCCAAGCCGGCGGCCAATGCTGCGCTCGAAGCTCATGCGCAGAAGGGCGACAAGGGCTTTTGGGCCATGCATGAGAAGCTCTTCGCCAACCAGAAAGCGCTTACCAAGGAGAACCTCGAGAAGTACGCCAAGGAGCTCGGTCTCGACATGAAGAAGTTCAAGGCGGCAATCGAGGGCGACAAGTACGCATCCACCATCCAGAAGCAGCAGGCCCTGGCCTCTAGCCTCGGTGCTCGTGGGACCCCGGCATTCTTCATCAACGGTCGCAACCTGCGGGGGGCACAGCCTCTTGCAGCCTTCGAGGCAGTGATCGACGAAGAGCTCAAGAAGGCCAAGGCGCTCGTGTCAAAGGGCACGCCACGTTCCAAGGTCTACGAGACGACCATCGCCAACGGCGCAACCGCACCGAAGACAGCCCCGGCAGCCGCCAAGCCGGACGCGAACAAGGTGTACGACATTCCGAAGCCGAAGAACGCGCCGACGAAGGGCTCCCCAAAGGCCAAGGTGGTCATTCAAGAGTTCAGCGACTTCCAGTGCCCGTTCTGCGGTCGCGTCAACCCCACCATTGCTCAGGTGATGGACGAATACGGCGACAAGGTAGAGATCATCTGGCGCAACTACCCGCTGCCCTTCCACAAGGAGGCACAACCGGCGGCCCAGGCTGCACTCGAGGTATTCGAGCAGAAGGGCAACAAGGCCTTCTGGGAGTATCACGACCTTCTCTTCGCAAACCAGAAGGCGCTTTCACGCGCGAACCTCGAGAAGTACGCGGCGCAGCTCGGTGGCATCGACATGAAGAAGTTCAAGGCGGCTCTCGACTCCGAGAAGCACAAGGCAGCCGTGGATGCGGACATCCAAGCGATCTCCAAGGCCGGCGCACGAATCGGTACTCCGTCGTTCTTCATCAACGGCAAGCTCGTCCAAGGCGCTCAGCCGTTCGCGGCCTTCAAGACTGCGATCGACAAGGAGCTCAACAACTAGCGTGACGGATTCGGGGCGGGTCCCTACGTGGACCTGCCCCAGTCCTTTTGACATGGGCGGATCGGCACACTACATTCCGCCTCGTTGCTAAAAACCAAAGTGTTTTCGAGGTGTTGACGCATGGTCCCCGCTAAGGCGAAAGTTGCCGCCGCCAAACGAACCAAGAAGAAGCCCACCGTCGAAGAGCTCTATTTCCGAAGTGACAGCGCGTATCTTTGCTTGCTGTTGAACCGTCGGACGCGCTGTGTTCGCGTGATCGACTTTCGGGCAGGAGCGCTTCCGGCCAAGCGTTTGTACATACAATCGGTCGCAACCCAAGAAAATGTCGAGAAGGTCATCACCCTGGTCGAGAAGGACGAGGTGTCTTCTTGGACGCGCGTGGGCTTCGTTCGCGAAGGCACGATCCCGGGTTTCTATAAACGGAGCGATGGACACGTGTGCGGTTGTGTCATCGGCGACAAGACGGCTTCCGTAGAAGTGAGCGGCAGTTCCGAGAAGTTGACCGAGAGAACGATCAACGCCGCCAAGAAGGCCGCCAAAGACCTTCCCGAGAAGATTCGTGGCGCGACGGTCCGAAAGGCCAACGAAAAAACCGCACTTTCCGCGCGTGATGCGGCATGGCGGAGAAATCCGGCACTCGGCTCTTTCGACATGTTCGGTCGCGACGCCGGACGCCTCTACTACGAGACCAGCGTCAAGCGCAGCAAGGTCAACTTCATCTCGGCAGAATTCCAAGATTGTTTTGGCCATGCATTGATCGAGATACTTCGCCTGCCCACCACCGACAACGAAATGTTGGCCATCGCGAGCGGCCTCACCGCGCTCGGGGACGAACTGCAGGACCGAGGCATCGTGGCGGCATTTTCCTTTGCGCCGAACGACGACGTGGAGCTCTCCACGGCATTCGTCGCGGCTGGCTACCGCAAAACCGGCCTTCTCGCACAAGGCATTCTCGACAAGGGGGGCGGCCGAAAAGACGCCATCCTGTGGACTCGGAAGCTCGCCAACCCCCTCGGCGAGGATTACGACTGATCCGAGCATGCCAACCTACGACTACACGTGCGACAGCTGTGAACACGAGTTCGAGCGAGAGCAGCGCATCACCGAAGATCCGATCAAGAAGTGTCCCAAGTGCGGGAAGCTGAAGGCGCGACGAATGATCGGGGGGGGCGGCTTCATTCTCAAGGGCGGCGGTTGGGAGTCGGATCTGTACTCGGGCCCTTCGAACCGGTCGAAGAGCCCCAGCAAGGAGTCGAGCGGAGATTCGTCCGGCAGTAGCGACAGTTCGAGCTCAGACAGTACCTCGAAGTCCAGCTCCAGCAGTAGCTCGGAGTCGAAATCGAAGTCGAGTAGCAAGTCGGACACTGGCTCCTCGTAGACGTGGTCGTGCGCACTTTCCTGGTTTCATGAATTCGAGCACGAGCACGACTGACGAGTAGTCACGAATCGTCAAGAGAACGGCGGCCCGCGAGGCGCGAGGCGAGTGGGCGTGACCGCGATTGGCTCCGCTTCGGGGGCATGGGCTTAAGAGAGAGGGCAAGAGCTAGGGGCTCGTTGGGAGGTCCTTCTCTCTCTTCCCGGGCTTCGCCTGCCTGCCGAGAGGCTTTCCCCCTTTCCTCCTCTCTTAAGCTCCTTCTACCGATGCGATCCAAATCGTGACCCCGTTTACCTACCCGCCGAGAGCCCTTGCCTATCCTCCCCTTTTAAGCTCCGACCACCGACGCGCATCAAGTCGTGACCGCGTTCACGGTCACGCTCGAGCGCGCAGGGCTACCGCTTACGCAGGCTCCAAGTATGACGCGATGATTTTTCGCGTGCCCCAACCGGGAAAACGAACTGACACGCGCGGCGGTGACCCGAGCATGACCTCGCGCACTTCACCCACGCCGAACTTCGGGTGACGGACCTGCATGCCCCGGCGAAGCCCGGAGATATCGGTGACATCGGAACCCTCGCTGTAGTCGATGTAGCTATGGGTCGACGCACGTTCGGGCGGCCGCGACTTGGCGGGTCTCGACGATGGCGAGCTCGACCGCGAACCGATCCAGTTGGTGTCCTCTGCTGGAAGCTCGTTCAAGAACCTCGACGGGATCCCGACGCGCTGTTGACCGAAGATCCGTCGTACCGCCGCGTAGCTCAACACGAGGCGTTCTTTGGCACGCGTAAAGGCCACGTACGCAAGCCGTCGTTCCTCTTCGAGTTCTTCCGGATCTTCCCAAGGATCGATCCCCCTGAAGGGAAACACATGCTCCTCGAGCCCGGTCACCATGACGATTCGGAACTCGAGTCCTTTGGCTGCGTGCACCGTCATCAGGGTGACTCGGTCTCCGTCGGATTGTTCATCGGCAGATGTGTAAAGCGTCACGTTCTCGAGGAAATCGGCGAGCACAGCATCGGGATGTTCCCGCTGAAACTCGTCCATCGAGGCCACGAGCTCCTGCACGTTCTGGAAGCGAGCATCGGCTTCAGGCGTGTCGTCGTGTTTGAGCGTCTCCGCGTATCCCGTCCGCTCTACCAGCTCCGCGCCGATCTCACCGAGCAGGGCATCGGACGTCGCGACCTCCCGCAGGTCCGACATCAACGTGCGGAACCCAGCCAAACGCTTCTGCGCGGCGTTGCCGACTGTCCCTAGCCCCTCGCCCTCGAGAACGTCCCAAAGACTTTGGCCGCGTTGAGCGGCAAAATCGAGGAGCCGCGTGATCGTCGTCTTTCCGATCCCGCGTGCCGGAGTGTTGATAATACGGAGCAGATTCATGTCGTCGACGGGATTGATCGCCACCCTTAGATAGGCGAGCAAGTCTTTGACCTCCGCGCGATCGTAGAAACGCATTCCACCGACGATCCGATAGCCGATGTTAGCGCTTCGCAGCGCTTCTTCGATCACGCGCGATTGAGCATGCGTGCGGTAAAACACGGCGACGTCGGAGAGACGATACCCCTGGGCCGAGAGTTCCTGCACCCCGCGCAGCACGAGACGCGCCTCATCTCGTTCATCCACCGTACGAACGACGAGAACCGCGTCCCCCTCGTCGTTGTCGGTCCAGAGCTCCTTGGGCTCCCGATCGGTGTTGCGAGCGATGACCGCGTTGGCGGCGCGAAGGATCCGCTGCGTCGACCGGTAGTTCTGTTCGAGCTTCACCAGGGTCGCGTCGGAGAACGAAGTGCGAAAATCGAGAATGTTGCGGCGATCGGCGCCACGCCAGCGATAGATGCTTTGGTCGTCATCTCCCACGACACACAGGTTCCGGTGGTCCTCCGAGAGCGATCGCACCAGCCGAAATTGAGCCTGATTCGTGTCCTGAAACTCGTCGACCAGGACGTGCGAGAACCTCCCCGCAAGCGCTTCACGAAATGATTCGTCTGCCTCGAGGCCTCTCACCGTACGAGAAATCAAGTCCCCGAAGTCGAGGGCGTTGGCTTGATGGAGTCTGTCTTCGTAGGTCTCGTACACGCGACGTACGACCTCGGACCACGGGTCGGGCGTTTCGATGCTCTCTGGTCCTTGAACCTCTTGCTTGGCGCGATTGATGCGACCGGCGATCGCCTTCGGCTGGTAGCGCTTGTCATCGAGATCGAGGTCCCGCAAGACTCGCTTCACCAGCGCAAGCTGATCCTGGTCATCGTAGATCGTGAAATCCTTGGAAATACCCAGGCTCTCCCCGTTGCGGCGAAGTAACCGAGCGCAGATCGCATGGAAGGTTCCAACATGGACGGCGGCGCCCCGATCCCCGAGAAGCCCAAGAAGCCGGTCCCGCATCTCCCCAGCCGCCTTGTTGGTGAACGTCACGGCGAGGATTCGCCATGGAGCGACGTCGCGGACCGAGATGAGATGGGCCGCTCGATAGGTGATCACCCTCGTCTTGCCGCTTCCTGCACCTGCAAACACGACGAGCGGGCCACCCTGGTGAACGACAGCCTCCCGCTGATGAGGATTCAGAGACCCGAGGTCGAGCACCGCGGGACCCTAGCCGCGACCACCCGTAGAAACCAGGTAAAAGCGTATGTATGCGCACACCAAGAGGTGAAAGCTGGCCCTCCCGACGTTTTGCGCGTAAACGGATGAGAAGTGGGTCGCGACACCGACTAATCCGTGGAAAACGTCGAGGATCTCTTCGTGAATCAACCACTGTCCATCGCGTCCAAGGTGAAAGGGGCCTCCGACGGCTCTCCCGGTCAGGGCGACCATGACTTGGTCAAACGCATACAGGCAGGCGATTCGAAAGCGTTTCGAGCACTGTTCGACAAATATCATCGTCGTGCGTTTGCCGTGTCGATGGGCGTCGTGAAAAACGAGGACGATGCCCTCGATGCCGTGCAGGAGGCTTTCGTCAAGGTTCACAAAAACATACACAAGTTCCAAGGCTCCTCGAGCTTCTACACATGGCTCTACCGAATCGTCATGAATGTCTCTATCGACCACGTTCGTCGCACCAGCAGGAGGAAGAATCTCGACTTCGACGAGCGTGCGCTTCACGAGCAAAGCGAGGTCGCCGGCGATGGCGCCCTGTTGCCCAGCGTCACCAACTCGAACCCGGGCCGGGCCGCGCTGCGCCGCGAGCTGGGAGAGGCGATCGAGGCTGCGCTCGGGGAGCTCTCGGAGCCCCATCGCGCCGTCATCGTACTCCGAGAGGTCGAAGGGATGAGCTACGAAGAGATGGCCGAGGTGCTCGAAGTCCCCAAAGGGACCATCATGAGCCGTCTATTTCATGCCAGAAAGAAGATGCAGGCGGCGCTTGCGCCTTATCTTGCTGGGGAGGATCCTTCAGAAGGTCAGTGATGGAGAGCTCGAAGATAAAGGATGAAAAGCTCCAGATGTTCTTCGACGGTGAGCTGCCGCCCGAAGAAGAGGCAGCCGTGCGTCGGAGCCTCGAGGGGTCACCCGACCAGGCCGCTCAGGTCGCCGAGTGGGAGCAGCTTCACAATGCTATGCAGAACGCATCCGCAGACCGGGCCGATGCAATTGACTCCGACGCACTGTTCGCCCGCATCGAGAAACAGATCGACGCACCCGAAGAGCAGCCGGCTTTGCGCGTCCTTCCGGACGGTCGCGAGCGGCGGGTGTGGGGTGGGATGGCCGCAGGCTTTGCCGCCGCTGCAGCGATCCTGTTGGCGGTGGTTGCCTGGCCCGCCGAGCGATCGCCTACCGAAGTAGCTGGGGTGACACGCGGTTCCGAGGTGCTCGAAGTAGATTTCGGCGAATACGCTGGCACGGTCTTCAAGGTAGAGGGCGCCGCGGGGCAACCGTTGAGTGTGATCTGGATCAGCGATGAGGAGGTTGCGATTCCATGAATGCGGTTCGGTACATGCTCGTGCTCAGTCTGCTACTCGGTTCCTCCGCGGCTTCGGCCCAGGGCTCCAACTTGGTGCGATCCGATCGCGCCACCACAGGGGGGGTCCCCGCGGAAGTGCTGGTGGTGCTCGCCAAGGAGGAAGCCGGTTCGATCGATCCCGAGCTCAAGAAGCTGACCGCGTTGCGTCGTCCTCCCTTCAACTCCTTCCGCTCGATGCAGATCCTGTCCAAACCCAAGTTGAAGCTCGTACCGGGAAGAAACGCCGTGGTGTCGCTCCCGAACGGCCGTCGTCTGAAGCTCGCCTTGCTTCAAGTAATGCCCGACGGTCGCTACAAAATGAAGGTCTCGATCAACCGGCCCGAGAAGGTCGACTATCTGCCGCTTCTGCAGGTCGTGGCCTCAGCTGGCGATCCTTTTTTCGTCGCCGGACAGACCTACAAGGGCGGAACATTGGTCGTCGGGGTGACCGTAGACCCCAAGAAGACCGTGCGGATTCCATAACGTTGCGCGCAGACGACCCCGACGTGATCGAAATCGAAGGTCCGCCGCCGCTCTCACATCCCGCGGAGGTCGTAATCGAGGCGCTTTCCTCGGTGGTTACGCCAGAGCGCCGACGGAGGATCCAGCAAGTGGTCGCGCAACGGACCGACGACGTGGTCGTGGTACTCGATTCGATTTCCGATCCTCACAACTCGAGCGCCGTGCTGCGGAGCGCCGACGCGTTTGGGGTTCAAACCGTGCACGTGATCGTGGGGCGCCACGGCTTTCGGACGTCGCTGGGGGTTTCGAAGGGGACGCACCGATGGCTCGACGTGATTCGATACGAGACGCCGCAAGCGTGCGCGAGACGACTCAAAGATGCGGGCTACGCGATCTACGTCGCAGCGATAGGAGTGGACCGGGACCCCGAGGGGCTCCGAGGATCATCGCGGGTGGCAGTCGTGTTTGGCAACGAGCATCGAGGGGTCTCGCCCGAGATGGCGGAGCTAGCTGACGGTACCTTTTCGATCCCGATGCGAGGATTCGTCGAGAGCCTGAACGTATCCGTCGCCGCGGCGATCACCATGCGGACCCTCGCCGCTGGGGCCCGCACGCCCTTGAGTGAAGCGCGGCAACGTGCGCTCGAGGCGAGATTCCTCATGAATTCCGTGAAGAATGCCGCCCAGGTCATCGATGAATTCATCGGGAATGATTAGAGCCCTCAGGGTGTCATGAATTAGGGGGAAGTCCGGCAACGGGGGATGCTATAGCCCCGCGGACCGCAGGAACTGATGGCAGGGAAGCGAACACAGAAGAAGCGTGCGAAGGGGCGCAAGCGCAAGAAGAGGCACCCCCGAACCGGGTCGATACTACCGAAGCTGATTGGCGCGGCGCTGATCGTAGGCGCGGTCGGCGTCATGGGGACGTACGCGTACTTCAGCCGCGGTCTCCCGTCAGTGAGCGCGCTCCGCGACTACAAGCCCCCACAGACCACGCGGGTCTACGACCGCCACGGACAGGTGATCGGCGAGATCTTCACAGAGCGCCGAACGGTCATCCCTCTTTCGGAAGTCCCGCGGAACGTGGTCCTTTCGGTGCTCGCGGCAGAAGACGCCGATTTCTACGAGCATGAGGGGCTCGACTATACCGGGATCCTTCGGGCCGTTGGCCGCGACATCGCCAGTGGGCGAGCAGCCCAGGGGGGAAGCACGATCACCCAGCAGGTCGTCAAGCTCATGCTCCTCACTCCGGAACGCACGCTTTCGCGAAAGGTTCGTGAGTTGATCTTGGCGAGGCGCCTCGAGAACGAGCTCTCGAAAGACGAGATCCTGCACCTGTACTTGAACCATGTGAACTTTGGCCGCGGGCGGTACGGGATTCAGGAAGCTGCCCAGTACTACTTCGGTAAGAACGCGAGTGAGCTCACGTTGGCCGAGGCAACGCTCCTGGCCGGGGTCCCGCAGGCCCCCACGCGCCTGTCGCCTAGGAACAATCCCGAAGCGGCAGCGCGCAGGCAGAGCTACGTGTTGAGCCAGCTGGCCTCGAAACGCGAGGTGTACTGGCCCGACCTCAGCGAGGAAGCGATCGAAGCTGCCCGCAAGGAGAAGGTCGAGACAATTCCCCTGCCGGAGGGTTCCAGCAGCGCGCCCGAGATCCTCGCGATCGCGAGACGAACTCTTCGCTGGGCTGCCGGAGACGACGCGCTCGACGAAGGCGGCTATGCTGTTCACACGACGATCGACCTCGTGTTGCAGAGGCGCGCGCGGAAAGCGCTGCAACGCGGGCTCAGTGCGATCGACGAGCGCCAGGGGTATCTCGGCGCCTACCACGCCAAGAACCGGCGCCGCGGTCCGAAGGCAACATCTCCGACCGAGAGGTTGCGCATGGGCCGCACTTACGTGGCCAAGGTGACCAAGGCCGACGACGACAAGGATCAACTATGGCTCGAGGTAGCAGGCCATTCGGCCATCCTGCCCATGCGAGACCTCGCGCGCTTGAACCCCGAAGGACTTTCGGCGTCGAAGCTCGCCAAGCCTGGAGACCTGCTCCCGGTTTCGATTACGCAATTCGGAAGCGAGGAAGACCCTGCGGTGGCCCGGGCCGAACGAGGGCCCGAAGGGTCTGTCGTGGTGATCGAGCCCCGATCCAGGGACGTGTTGGCGTTGGTGGGCGGGTACGCGGCGCGAAGCGGATTCAACCGGGCAACCCAAGCGATTCGTCAGCCGGGAAGCGCGTTCAAGCCGATCGTATACGCGAGGGCAATCCAGTCTCGGCGCTTCACTCCAGCCTCGTTGGTCGTGGACGCCCCTGCGGTGTACGACGAATGGAAGCCCCGCAACTACGAGCAGTGGAACTATCAGGGTGCCGTACGTCTCCGTGAAGCGCTCGCACGATCGATCAACATGGTGGCCATCCGCGTAATCGAAGACCTCGGGGTTCAGGATGTCGCCGAGTTTGCGCGGCAGGACGGGATCACGACCAACTTGGAAGAAGATATGGCGCTCGCACTCGGCGCCAGCGGGGTGAAGCCAATCGAGCTGACGAATGCGTATGCGACCTTCGCCGCCGGGGGCCGCTGGGCCCCAACACGACTCGTGACCAGGATCGTCAGCCCCGACGGAACCAACGTCCCTCTCCAACCGCTCGAGCCCGCGAGAGACGTGATGACCCCCGCCGAGGCGTACGTCATGACCAGTATGCTACGGAGCGTCGTAACCTCCGGCACGGGTAGACCTGCCCTTCGCCTCTCACGAGCGGTCGGGGGCAAGACAGGCACTAGCAACGAGGCCCGTGATGCCTGGTTCGTCGGCTATTCTCCGTCGGTCGTCGCGGGCGTGTGGGTGGGCTTCGACGATTCGCGCTCCCTCGGAAAGCGGGAAACCGGAACGCGCAGCGCGCTCCCAATCTGGATCGAGGTCATGGAAGCGGCCGACCAAACCCCGAAAGAGACCGATTTCGCGATGCCGAGCGGCGTGGTCATCGCCCCAATCGACCCAGCGTCGGGATTGCTCGCGTATGACGGACAAGAAGACGCAGTCGACGAGGTGTTTCTCACGGGAACCACACCGATCGACGTCGCACGGCCCCCTGACGTCGCAGACCCGAACATGTTTCTCATGGAGCAGTTCGACGACGAAGAGGCCTCGGCGGAAACGACTCGCCGCGAGGATCGAGTCCTCGGCGGTGTGGCTCCACCATGAGCTCCCTGAGCACGCGCGTGGTCGTGCTCTTCGCCCTGGTCGCGATATTCCCGGTCGCGTTGACGGCTATCGTGTGGTTCGGGATTGCGAACTGGGGAGGGAACGAAGCGACCCGCGAAGCGGAGCTGGCTCGGCGGCACCTCCAGACGCTCGAAGAGCAGCGTGAGGTTGCGGTGACCGCGTTGTGCCGAGACGACCTGGTGATCGATCGACTCTTGGAGAGCCGAAGCGAGGACGTGCCCTCGGAGCTAGACTACGATCGGTTATTCCGCGGGGTGATGCAGGGCGCCGGACTTCAAGCGTTGTGGATTCTCGATTCGAGATCAGGTGAGGTAATCGCCCTAGGACACAACAACCGAATCATCGGACGTGATGGGTCCGCCCTGTTTCGGCAAGCACGGCTGTCCGCGGACCAGCCCTTCGTAGTCGCGCTCGGCGGGCAAGAGCATCAGAAGTTTCTTGCTCGCGCTTGTACGATCGAGCGAGGCGGCACTGGGGTGACCGTCGTGGGCGCACACCGATTCACCGACCTTCGCGCTCTAGACCCCGACCGCATCCTCATCGTCGACGAACTGTCGGACAGGGACTTGCCGATCGGCGAGCTGGTGAACGTCGTGGACGCAGCAAAAGAGGTCGTGGTCTGGCGTTCCGCAATCGACCGGGGCGTCCCGCCGCTTCTCCTGTGGATGGGGTGCGTCGCCCTCCTCGCTCTCGGGCTCGCGCTTTTGTTCGGTGGCTACCTCAATCGCTGGCTGCAATCGTCCGTCGACGAGCTTACCGAGGCTGCCACGCGGATCGGCGCGGGTGACTTCGCCACCACCCTTCGCGAAGGCCAAACCGGGGCGTTTCAAGCGACCGCCACCGCCTTCAACCGCATGACCCGCGATCTGCGAAACGCTCAAGACCAGCTTCGCCAGACCGAACGGATCGCAGCATGGCAGGACATTGCAAAGCGCCTTGCCCACGAGCTCAAGAACCCGCTATCGCCCATTCGCCTCTCGATCGAAACACTGCGCAAAGCTCACGCCCGGTCACACGATGACTTCGATGCGTTGTTCGACGAGTCGACCAAAACCATCCTTCAGGAAGTCGAGCGTCTTCGGCACATCATCGACGAGTTCAGCGGGTTCGCCAGGCTCCCAGCTCCCACGCTGCGCGAAACCGACCTACGGGAGATCGTTCCCCAGGCGGTATCGCTCTACGCGTCAAGTGAGGTCGCCGTGAGCGCGGAGCTCCCCGGACACCCCGTCCGAGCCATGGTCGATATGGAGCAGATCACCCAGGTCCTCTACAACTTGTTGCAAAACGCCAGCGACGCCGCACGCGCCGCCCATCCGAACGGGGAAGGCACGGTCGGCGTAAGCCTCGAACAAGGGCTGGACGAAGTACGCATCCGCGTCGAAGACAACGGAATCGGGATCCCCAAAGACCACATCGACCTCGTCTTCGAGCCGTACTTCACAGATAAGGAAGGCGGCACAGGCCTCGGCCTCGCCATCACGAGTCGAATCGTGACGGAGCACGGGGGGAGGATCGAGGTCGAGTCAAGAGCGGGAAGAACCGTGTTTACGGTGGTGCTGCCGAGCACCTAGGCCGACGCTCCGCTGGC
>CAXMND010000103.1:0-7219 GCA_964194675.1 uncultured Coxiellaceae bacterium
TCCAGCAGATACCAGTCCGCTTGGGCCTTGTCCGCTTGCAGGTCGAGGATGAGGTACCCCTGCGAGCTCGTCTCCGCGTCGCGAACGTGCGGAGCCCTCTTGAATATGTCGGCGACCGCCTCGTCGATCCCGGACGGTGAGGTGATCCCCGGCGTGACGAACTCGACAGCGATGGCGGCATCACGATTGTCCGTCGTGTAGCTGCCGTCTCCGACCGTCACATCCATGGCCCACGACGAGTGCACATCACCGGTAACGACCACCACGTTCGCAATGGCCTCGTCCTGCAAGAAGCTCACGAGCTTATCGCGAGCTGCCGGATAGCAGTTCCACTGGTCTTCGTTGCCATAGATCGAGTCTGCAATCTGCCAGATGCTCATGACGACCTGGTTCCCCAAGACTCTCCACTTAGCCGTGCTGTTCGCGAGCTCACCCAATAGCCAGGCTTCCTGGTCCGCACCCAGGATCTGGTTCGGCAAGCTGTCTGCGTCCGCGACCACATCGCAAACGATCTGTTCGAACTGCTTCTCTCGACCTTCGATGCGCGTGTCCAGCATGATGATATCCGCGAGATCGCCGTATTTGAGGGCACGGAAAAGGCGTCGGGTGGGGTTCTCGCGAATGGGAATCCACTCGAAAAACGCTTGTCGCGCTGCCGCTACGCGGTCTTCCCAAGAACCCTCGGTTTCCGGCTCATGGTTCTCTGCCCCTCCCATCCACGAATTGTTGGCGGTCTCGTGATCGTCCCAGACCACGATGAACGGGACCTGCCGATGAAGCTCTTGGAGGTCGGGGTCGTCGCGCCGGTAGAGGCTAAAGCGCGTTCGATAGTCCTCGAGCGTGACCGTTTCGTGCGGAGGCTCGAGCATGCGAAGCGCTCCGTCGCCGTACTCATAGAAGTAGTCACCCAGATGAATCACGGCGTCGAGGTCGGAGCGCGCCGCCATGTGACGATAGCCATAGAAGTACCCATTCCCGTAGTTCGAGCAGGAGCACACCCCGAAGCGAAGTCGGCTCGCCTGATCGCCGGTCGGTGCGAGTCGCGTGCGCCCGATAGGGCTTTGCCGACCCTGTGCGAAAAAGCGGTAGTAGTATTCGCGGCCCCAGACGAGGTCGGAAACGTCGACCTTGACGGTGTGGTCGACCGATGAGTCGGTCATCTGCGCTCCCTGCGCGGTGCGTTGTGTGAACTCGGTATCGAGGGCCATCTCCCACCAGACTTCGACAGGCTCGGGAACAGCTCCTTCTTCGGGAGGCGCGGGGCTGACTCGCGTCCATAGGATCACCCCGTCGGCGAGCGGATCCCCGCTGGCGACGCCGTGCTCGAACATCGTCTCGGGCCCGGGGGTGCCGTCGAACGCGTACTCCGGAAGCTCGGGGAGCGGCGGGAGATCGGTGCCACTGTCGGTACCACAGGCACTCACCAACATGGGGGTGAGACCGGCTGCCCCCATCCCCTTGATCACATCTCTACGACTGAACTTCATGGTGTGAGCGGCAAAGCCTATTCTCGTTCGAGAAAAAGTGCTACCGGCTGCTGACCGGGCCGAGGGAGATCCATGTCCAGCAACAAACGAGTAACCATCATAGATCCAACGCGTCGTCGGTTTCTTCAGCAGAGCTTCGTTGGCGCAGGCTGGCTCATGGCGGGCGGTATGCTGACCCGCTGCGGTAGCGAAGGTGACGGCAGCTCCGCGCCCATGAGCAACATCGGCGCGCTCGGGCCGCTTCAAGATCCGGATGAAAACGGAATTCGGCTGCCGGAGGGATTCTCCGGCCGCGTGATCGCGAGGTCGAGTGAGGTCGTCGAAAACTCAGGGTACAACTGGCATTCGGCACCTGATGGGGGCGCCGTCTTCACTACCGACGATGGAGGATGGATCTACGTGTCGAACTCCGAGACGCTCGCTACGCTCGGGGGCGGCGCGGGCGCCGTTCGTCTCTCGGCGGATGGGGAGATCGTAGATGCCTACTCGATCCTCCGCGACACGAGTCTCAACTGCGCCGGAGGCCCAACGCCATGGGGCACTTGGCTCTCCTGCGAAGAGAAGCCAGATGGTCTCGTCTGGGAGTGTGACCCGCTCGGGGCCACCGCAGCAGTGGTGCGCCCCGCGCTTGGTGTGTTCGAGCACGAGGCAGTTGCGATCGATGGCGACAACCAGGTCGCGTACCTGACAGAGGACATGGGCGACGGCGGTTTCTATCGCTTCGTGTCTAACGCAATGGTCGATGGACATGCCGATCTATCCGTTGGGGAGCTGCAAATTGCCGAAGTGATCGGCAATGGTCCCGAGGGCATGGTCGAGTGGCGAACCGTGCCCGACCCGTCCGCCACCTCCACGCCGACCCGCCAACAGGTCGCATCGGGCACCCCTTTTGATGGCGGCGAGGGCATTTGGTACCACCAGGGCGTCATCTATTTCTCGACCAAGGGCGACAATCGAGTCTGGGCGTACGAGACCAGCAGCTCGATGTTGACGACCATCTACGATGCAGCAACCTCGAGCACCCCGATCTTGAGGGGCGTCGACAACGTCACGGTGTCCCCGGCTGGCGATGTGCTCGTGGCCGAAGATGGCGGCGATATGCAGATCGTAGCCCTGACGGCGGACGGTCAGGTAGGGCCGCTCCTGCAGGTCACCGGCCAGGACGAATCGGAGATTACAGGCCCGGCCTTCGCTCCAACCCTGGACAGGCTGTATTTCAGCTCCCAGCGTGGGACTTCGGGTCTCATCACTGGCGTCGACGGTGTCACCTACGAGGTGAGCGGACCGTTCTTCAGCTGAAGCTCGTTAGCCGAATACTCGGACGACGAGTGCGAACGTCCCCACAACTGCGCCCGCGACCGCGGTGATGTCGACGATGGCCTCCCCGCGGTCACGGCGACGGAACCATTGCAGCAGCGGCCACAGCGCAGCGACGATCGCGAGCTGACCGAGCTCGACACCAATGTTGAACCCGAAGAGCGCTTCGACGAGCTGGGCGCGCGGCAGCTCTTGCTCGAGCAAAACGGCGG
Organism: uncultured Coxiellaceae bacterium; assembly: GCA_964194675.1. Taxonomy (GTDB): domain Bacteria; phylum Myxococcota_A; class Polyangia; order Polyangiales; family Houyiibacteriaceae; genus SG8-38. Next base: position 3,017 of record CAXMND010000103.1, read on the forward strand.
AGAAGCCAAGCCCGTGCACGAACCCAAACAAACACGCGATCACCCAGCGCAGGCGGCCCGCTCCGGAGAAGGTCCGAAGGAGCGCAAAGTAGCATGCGGTGAACAAGGCGAGGCCCCAAAACGCGGCAAGCCCACCGGCCGACGCGCTCGCGATGAAGAGGGCGAGCGCGGCAAGGATGACGACGACGCCAGGCTTTGTCCGTTCTGCACCGGCGTTCTCGAGCGCAACGACGAGGATCGATGCCGCGATGATCGCCTCCACCGCTCGTGGGTGTGGCACTACGGCTCCAAGCGCGGCAGCGGCAAGCGTGATGCTGTGGCCTACCGTGAAGCCCGTCACCAACAACACCACCTCGCGAAGGTGCCGCGCGATCACGATCAACAAGAAGAGAAACGCAAGGTGGTCCCAGCCGGTCAGGATGTGCTCGACCCCGAGGCGCAAATACTCTGCGATGCCCGTGTTGCGCTCAGCGCCGTCCCCCGAGCCAACTGCAGCTTTCGGCGAGGTAGATGAGAGAACCAGATCGGTGGAGGTGGGCCCGACGATCGTCGCGAGATGGACATGGTTCGTCAGCGACCGAAAGAGGCCACTGTAGAGAGCGGTGGGCGCCGAGTCACAGCGGACGCGCCATTCGACCCGCATCCAGCCACGCTCCGAGGGTAGAAGGGAGCCACTCGTTCGGATCGGCTCGCAAGGACCTTCATGGGTCTCCAAGAGGAGATGATTCTGCAGATAGGGGATCACCGTCGCAGGCTCGACCGGGGTGTCGACCGCGCCTTGGACCAACGGCAGCGAAGTGAGATCGAACCAACTGACCTTCACCTGCGCCACCGCGCCACCGTCGAGAAGCGTCCACTTCGAGTACGACACGCTCTTTTGATGAGCCGCGACCCCCGCAGGAACGCCGATCAACCCAAGTACGGCGATCAGCGCCCAGGCCTTCACGGCTGAACCTCGATACGGATGTCGCTTCGCTTCCGCGCGGCGTCGAGAAACTCGCGCACCGCGGTCTCTCCGCGGGCCCGAAGGTAGGCGGCCTCCACCGCCTCACGCGCTTCCTCGAATGGAGCCACCCCACCCTCGCGACGCTCGAGGAGGGTCACCGTGAGATCCCCATGTGGCGCTGCGATCGTCGCGGAATCCCCGACCCCGAGCTCGGCGACCTTGCTCGCAGCCGTCGGGCCAAGGCGTTGCTCGATCTCTTTGGCGAGCAGGAACCCACCTGGCAAGGGGATCGCCGAGCCCTCGACGTCGATGCGGTACTGCGGGCTTCGCTCGAATCGAAAGCTCTCGTTTTGATAGAAGTCGCGGAGGTCCGACTCACGCGCCGCACGTGCATCGTCCTCGGCCTGGCGGACAAGAAAGTCGATCATCGCGGTCGTGAGCTGATTTCGGATCTGCGGGTCGCGCTCGTGTAACCCGAGCTCGATGGCACGGTCCATGAGCAGCTCCTGATCGATCAATCGCCCAAGAACCCGCTCGCGGTCTTCCTCGCGGAGCCTGCCATCCTTCCGATCGCCCGCTACGGCCGACAGCGCCTGCTCGTATGACTCGCGGGATATGGGGCGGTCGTTCACCCAAACCGCCACATCGCTGACGGCCACCGCACTATCAGGAACGCGAGCGATGTAGAACACGGCAAGGGCCGCCCCAACCAGCATCCCGCCGGCGAGCAGCCAAGGTCGCGTCATGGAGCTTGACCGGCCAAGAGGAAAATCGGTGACGACCACGCGCGTTCTTCGGTGTCGCGCAGACAGTCGTCGTCCTCCGACGTACGGAAGTTGCCGTAGCAGGGCTTGCACACACCGTCCGTACAACGAAGCCCGCCTCCATTAACCGTCGGCGTCGACTCCTGGATCGCGCGGGCGTAGTACAGCAAGTCGCGGTTGAGCTCCGTGAAGGAAGGATCTTCGAACTCGACGACGCAGATCTCTTCGTTCTCCGGGCAGGGAATCGTCATCCAAGGGTCCTCGATCAGCTCGGCGACGGGTTCGTCTTCCGCACGCTGGCGCTGAATTCGGATGATCTCGATGCGCGTGATCCGACGACGTCGGTCTCCGGGATTGTAGCACTCGCCCGCGCAAATATGCTCCACTCGCTCTTCACCGAGTGCTTTGATCACGTCGGGTTGGCAGCCGGGCTTCTGCACGAACGCACCCGCCGCACGAACCTCGAACTTGGGCGTCTCCGAAAACGAGAGCTCGCTACCCATGTGCCTCACACCCTCGGGGCCGTTTTGGAGATCAAACCACAGGAGAATGCGGTCGCCTGATGTGCCGTAGACGTTGCGCTCGAGCATCGCCTCCCAGATCGCCTCGCGCGTCCGTGCATTGGTATGCACGGCCACGAGTCCACCGGTAATGAAGAACGACGCCTGTCGCTCCATCCACATCAACTCGAACGGCGGTCGCTCCATCAAGTCATCGATCGTGTACGTTACCGAATCCGGCTCGGGCTCGCCGCGTTCTCCGAACACCGACTTGCGCCACGGCTCGTCGGGCGCGCCTCGTGCATCGGTCATCTGCCGACGCGCAACCTCTTTGTAACCGGTGCCCGGGCGCGCACTGTGATTGTCGCTCGACCCGAGGAAGCCCATCGTGGTGTGTCGAGGCTCGTCGGGATTCTCGAAGTCACCTTTGGCCAGCATGTATTGCACCGAGCCCCCCGGTCGGTACTGATACGCAGGCAAGAAGCAGTCGGTGCATTGGCCGCAGTTTTGCCAATCGGGAACGTCTTCGCCAGGGACCGTTATGTGCCCCGCAAGCGCCACTCGAAGGTAGTCCGCCCTCGCTTTGTCGACCCGTTGTTGACACGCGTCCGATGCCGAGTCTTCACAGCGTTCGCGGATCATCTCGCCCGCACGCCAACAACAAGCTTGGTACCCTTCGATGGGCTCTGGGCATTCGAACCCGTCCTCTGTGACGATGGCGGAGTGGAAGTCGCGGTACTCCTCCGAGTTGCCGTGACCTGAGTACACCTCCACCAATCGCTGCAGGTTCGGATCATCAAGATCGGCACGAAGTTGCTTGTCCCAAGTGTACCCGAGCGGCGTGTAGAATCCCCAAGTCATGCCGTGCGGAATCACGAGCGTATCGAGGCCCCACTCGTTGAGCTTCTTGAAAAGCACGTCCGGGCTTCCCGCTTGCTCTCTGCACGTGGGCGGCAGATCTTTGGTGTCGTAGCCCTCGGGACAGACGGGGTAGCGGCCGTTCTCTCGAATGTGCCGCGCGAAGTCGAGGTAGCCCTGTTGGTTCGGGAACGACCGAGCCGGGATCGTCAGTAGCGGCCACAGTGTGCTGAGGTTCGACATTGCACGGGAGGCGATCCCAGGAGCTGCGATCGGCCTCACCGGAAGCTCATCGTCGGTGTCGTACTTGAAGATGACGTTCTTGTGGCCGTAGTGGGTCTCCGGGGTGAGCCCGACTTGGGTCCACTCGAAGCCGGTAAATGCGATGGTGTCGGGTTGCTCGCTGCCCGCGTTCACGGCGTTGCACTGACGAACCGAATCCTTGCTCATCGCCCATGTTCGCGGATTGAGCGCCTCGGCGTGGTCGGTCAGGGCGTAAAAGTCGAGTTGAGAGCAAAAACGGGCAAAATCACAGGCGTCGGCCGGCGGATGCACCCCCTCGCCACCCATCAAAGGAAGGCTCCACATGAAAGCGTCGACCGAAAGCGTCGTATGGACGTGCAAATCACCGAACAAGATTCGGTTGTCGCTGCCGGGTACCGTCCTTTTCTGACCCTCAATCCGGGCGGCGACGATATCCGGTGCAAGCGGGACGACCGTGATCTCGCCGTCGAGCTGCGATTCCGCGCCCCCGTATACGACCCAAAACGCTAGAACCAACAGAACCAGGCCAAGAACGACACTAAGACAGCCTTTTTTCCACCAAACCACGCGGCCGTTAGCATAGAGCGCACACGGCAGGAGTCCAAACACTTGGGTCGCGCCGCAGCCCATGCTAGCTGACTCAAAGGCGGGGAGCCCAACGATGCGCGGCACGGGAACACATACGGGCAAGCCTCGGGTGGCGCACGTGACGACCGTCGACCTTTCGTTGCGGTATCTGCTGCTCAACCAGCTGCAGCGAATCCGGAATGAAGGCTACGAGGTCTTCGCAATCAGCGCGGACGGACCGGACGTGTCAGTGTTGGAAGCGAACGGGATCCCTCACTTCGCCGTGCCAATGACTCGCCGAATT
>CAXMND010000104.1:0-34066 GCA_964194675.1 uncultured Coxiellaceae bacterium
AAAAATCGAAGCGGTTGCGATTGCCGGCAGAATCGATGATCAAGACCCGCTGGACGACGCCAGCGCGCTTGCCGGCGGTCTCGAGCGTACGGACGTAGAAAACCAATTGTTCGTAGTTCGGACTCGGCCTGCGGGGAATGAGCTGCAGCACGTAACCGTCCCGGAACTTCTCGTTGTCGTGCTCGAGCAATCGCACATCGAAGTCTTTTTCGAGACTGCCACCGCCGGTCAGAAATGAAAACGCGGCAGGCAGCTGATCCTCGCCCAGGGCTCGCTCGATCAACTGACCGCTTTTCTCGCCTTCTTCGGGAGGCTGATAGATCAGAAGCTTGTCGCCCTGCGTCACGAAGACCTGCCCGTTAGGCTGATCGTAGTCCCAACGCATCTTGCCGGGCTTTTTGAAGACCACCTTGCCTTTCGCGCGATCGTAACGGTCGTAGAGCCGCGTGTATCGGGTCTGTTTGAAGTCAGCCTGAAGGGTTTTGGTTTGGTCGTAGAACCCCTGCACGAGGCGAAGGACTCCCGCTGCGTCCAAGGTTTCGCGTGCCTCTGCCGCCGCGCTCCCAACCAGCGCAAGCCCAAGCAAAACGAGACCTATCGCCCCAACTCTAGAGGTCATGTGATGTGTTGAACGCTCCAGGAGGCTTAGTATTCATCCTGACGACCCCCACACAAGGCGGCGATAAAACGCGTACAAGCCCCCCTAAAGTGGGATTGATCATTATCGAGCAGATCCGTAGGATGTACGAACAGATTGTCCGCGGCCCGAAGAGCTTGGTTAGCTTGTGAACTCCCGAAGCACCCCGGAGGTGACATGTCAAAGCACCATGCTCGAATCATCCCGCCAGAGCGCGAAGTGTCGCGCCTCGAAAAAAAGCACGCAGAGCTCGCCGAGCGCGTCGCAGATCTAGACGGCCGCCTGAGTCTCACGCCAGGGGAAGAGATGGAGCTCCATCGCCTCAAAAAAGAGAAACTCTGGACGAAAGACGCGATTCAGGACGCGCATCAATAGCTTTCATCCCCTCACTACCCTCCGATCACCCCGCATAAACGGCCCGCCCCACACGGCGGGTCGTTTTTCTGTCCGAAAAGACCGATTTTAAAAGCAAAATGGGCCACCTTTCGGTGACCCATTCCCAACGAATGAATCAATGCTACACTGAAAAAAGCTAGGGCAAGTAAGCTAAGCTTCTGAATAAGACGACCCATCGCCGCGCGGATGCCGGGCAAGCTGGAAAGTGCACGGCGTGGGTCTTAAGCAAGCGACTGGGTACGTTGCAATCGCAGTGCCAACTTGTCAGACGCCGAAAAGCCTAGGCTTTTCCTCGCCGACCGCCCTATCGGTAGGACATTTCTGTCATGGCGTCGGCGAGATTGTTGCTCCGAGGCACGACGTATGGCGCTCGGCTTCCCGGGCATACATCGCCCTACCGCGCCGGTTGAAGTGAGCCTACCCTCACGCGTATGATTTGGGCACCGGCCTGGCTAGAACGCGATGCCCAAGTGCCAAAACTGTGATGCTAGTGTGCTCCGAACCGACGCCTTTTGCGGCGTCTGTGGAGAGCCTGTCCCTGGAGGAAAACCCGTCGTGCCGATCGCGCGCGATACGCGGAGCAGCGGCACACAAAACGCGCCTGAACCCCCGACCGGCAAGTTCGAGGGACCCGTGGCCGTTGCAGCACAAGCGATCGCTGTGGTTGAGATCTCCGATCCGGTTCCCGTTCAGCTGAACGAAACCGGGGTGACGCGCACGACGATCCGTGAGCGAGAGCAGAGTGAGCCTGCGCCCGTCCTGCCACTACACCGCAAGAAGAACGACGGCACCGACAACACCGAACGCCAGTCCTTCAAGGAACAGGAGCCCGCGTCGGCCAGCACGTCGATGGCCGAGGGGGAGAGGAGCCTGCCGGACAACCTCGTACCGCCGGGTCCACCAATCCTCGCATCCGACCTCTTGCGAGAACGGATGCGACCACGCGCCCCGGGAGGCCCGGCGCTTCGTCGCGTCACTGTGGGGCTGAGCGCCGCCGGGATAGTAGGCGCCTTGTTGAGCGGCGGGACACATCCACTCGTGTTCGTCTCCCTCGCCTTGTTGATCAGCATGCTGACGATCGCGTTGACGCCGATGTCATACCAAGGGCGCGCGGTGTCGCTGTTCTTGGTCGGCGCCGTGGCGACGGGAGTTGCCTTGTGGCAGCAAACGCTCCAAGACATCGCCCCGGACGGCATCATTCTCGCCATGGCCACGATTCTGCTCAGCGGGAGTCTGCTCTTTCGCGCGTACTACCGAGGCGCAAGACTAGCCCGCGTCGCAGTCACCATCGGGGCCCTCGCCCTCGGAGGCTGGTTCTTCCTCTCGGGAGGCCAAGAGAGTCTCGTCAGGCTCGAGGGCTACTGGCAGTCCTGGGGGCCCGCATCGACCCAAATGGCTTTCGGCCTACTGGCCCTGCTGTCGCTGATGGCCTTCATGGACAGCAGCACGCGGGCGGGAGCGCACTGGTGGGCCTATTCCTTGTTGACGCTGTACGCCGTCTACATCGGATTGCTGGTCGCGAGCCAGCTGTGGCCCATTCCCGGTGCCCGCTCGGCCATCGAGGGGCCGACGGTCGCCGCCATCATCACAGGTATGGTCGGCACGGTGGTCGCCGGTGTCGCGCTCGCCCAGGTCTTGGTCGTCGCGTACAACTCCGCGGGGAATCGCATCACCGAACGCTCCGACTGAGCTCAGGGCACCCTACGCGGCCACGACGCGAGAAGGACCACTGCACACGTTCGGCCTTTCTCGTCTTTGGCCTTGCCGTAGCCAGCGTCGGTGAAGCGCGGATCGGTCACGGTCATCCGATGACTCGGACTGTCTTCGATCGCGTGAAGCGCGTCGCGCATGGTTTGAGCGCGGGCCACAGCCTCGCCGACGACTCGGGCTTCGATGCCCCGCTTGAGGAGGCGTGCCTCGGGATCGCCCCAGGGGTCGAGCTCATGACCGAGCTTTCCCGACTCACATACGGTCTGCGCGTGGTTCGTGGCCTCTTGCGTCAACAGTCGGTTCGAGCGCAGCGACCGCGACCCCGCTGCGCGCCGAAGCTGCATCAGCCAGGCTTGGGGTGATTGCGAGCCTTGTCGCGTCGGTTCTTGGTGGGGAACCTTGCCGATCCACCGCTCTGCGACCGGACGCGGGCCGTTCGGACCAGTTGCCACGAGCTGCACGAAGAGCGGACGGCTCCACTCGAGAGGCAGCGTCACGGTGGCGCCGAAGCCTTCACCTTCCACTGAGATGCGGCGAGACTTTCCTTTGGCGTCGCGCACGACCAAGTACGGATCGCGGAAGTCCTTGATGACCTCGGCGTGAAGGCTATTCTTCCCGTCGACCGAGAGGCTTCCCGCTCGCACTGCAGCGACCAGAACCACACGGTCGCCCACGCGCGCGCGTCCACAGATCAGGGGCGCGTCGGCCGTCTCACCGAGGTCGCGGAGCCACGACTTGAAGCTTTCAACCTCTCCGGCAACCCCGAACTTGGCATACACCGGGTTCGCATCGACCCCAGCCTCACGCGCCGCTCGAATCAGCTCCGGCGATGGAGGAATGTGTTGGAGCTCTGCCAGCTCCTGGGCGACGACACCGAGCTTCTTGTCCTTCAGGCAAATCGCCTTCGGCTTCGGAGCCACCGCCGCGACGCCCGGAGGGAGGGGCGCGTCGTTCTTGTCATTTTCGGCGCCGGCGGTTGCGTGGAGCGCGAGCAGCACGGCGCAAATGAGAATCGAATAGGGCTTCATCGTTCTGAGTTACGTCCGGTAGTCGGCGTTGATCCGAACGTACTCGTGACCGAGGTCGCAGGTCCAATAATGACCAAGCCCACGCCCCTTCCCGACGCGGACATAGATGATGTACTCCTGGCGCTTCATGGTGACGGCAGCTGTGGCCTCGATTTTTGGGGTCATCGTGAGGCGACCCTCTCGGAAGATCGCCACCTTCCCGATCCGTATCGAGACGTGATCAGGATTGAAACGCGCCCCCGAGCGCCCGGCCGCCGCCAGGATCCGCCCCCAGTTCGGGTCACACCCGTGGATCGCGGTCTTGACCAGTTGGGAGCAAGCGATCGTGCGGGCGATCTGAATCGCGTCTGCATCGGTCCGCGCTCCCTCGACCTCGATACGAACCAAGTGCTCCGCGCCTTCTCCATCGGCGACGATCATCTTCGTGAGGGACTCGAGAACCTCCTCGAGCGCGACGCCGAAGCGCTTTCCCGCGGCGCTCTTTTCGTCGATCCGGCGAACGAGCGCGGCCCCCGAAGCCAGCGCATAAATCGAATCGTTGGTGCTGGTGTCTCCATCGACCGTCGCACGATTGAACGTGCGCCCGGTCGCCCGGCCGAGGAAGCGTTGAAGTGTGCGTTGCCCGATGGCCGCGTCCGTGATCACGAATGCAAGCGTAGTCGCCATGTTGGGATGAATCATTCCGGCGCCCTTGGCGATCCCGAGCACGCGGCAGCTCGTACGACCCACCTTCACCTCGGTCTCGGCAATTTTGGGGCGGCGATCTGTGGTCATGATCGCGAGAGAAAAGGGGCTCGCACCACCGGCCGACAGGCCAGACACCAGCGACGGAATGGCCGCCTCTATCGTTTTGTGGGGAAGCTGAACGCCGATGACCCCAGTCGACGCAGGAACCACCAACTTGGTTGCAGTCCCGAGGGCGCTCGCTACCGCGCGGGTCGACGTGAGGGCTCTCTCTTGGCCTTGCTTGCCAGTGCACGCGTTCGCGTTTCCGCTGTTGACGAGAATCGCCTGACAGATCCCTGCTTTCAGTCGGCGCTCGCTGATGACGACCGGAGCCGCCCGCACGCGATTCCGGGTAAAGACCCCCGCCGCCACCGCAGGCTCGTCCGCGACGAGAAGCGCAAGATCGAGCGCGCCATCGGGCTTGATGCCTGCATGTACGCCCGAGAAGCGAAACCCCTTCACTGGTCGGCTCATCGCGCCCCTACTAGCAAATCCGAGCTATTGCGGCGAGGCGGCAGCCTGGTCGTCCCGGTAGTGGCAGTTCTTGTACTTCTTGCCGCTCCCACAGTAGCAAGGATCGTTACGACCGAGCTTCGGTCGCTCCCGCTTCACGGTCGACTGCGCGGCCTCCGCGGGCCGAGGAGGAGCAGCAGCTGGATCGCCACCGGCGCGGCGCCCTCTTCGAGCGGCCGCCCGCCGCGCACGACGGCTGAGACCCGCTTGCTGCTGGCCGCCCCCAGCGCTCTCTGGGTCTCCGCCTGAATGGCTTGCACGGATCCCTTGTTGCCGCTTCTCCGTCGCGCGGCGACGCTGATCCTCGAGGCGCTGCAAGTCTTCCTCGCGCGCACGTTCGACGGTAAACATCCCGAGCGCAACCGACGACTTCACGCTCTGCACCATCTCGAGGTACATGTCGAAACCCTCACGCTTGTATTCCTTCTTCGGGTCGCGCTGACCGTATCCACGAAGACCAATCCCATCTCGAAGGTGGTCCATGGCCTGCAGGTGATCGATCCACTGCTTGTCGATCTCTTGCAGATACAAGTCCCGGAACAGGCGTAGGAAATTTTCGGTACCGAACTCCCGCTCTTTGCGCTCCAACACGGACGCGCCGTCGTTGTAGAGCTTCTGGAGGAGATCCTCGCGGTCGGTGATCTCGACAATCCCGGTTGCCGGGAGGCTGAACTGCTCTTTGTATGCGCTCTCGAGCCCGGACAGATCCCAGTCCTCGTAGTGCTTTCCTGGCGGGCAGGCGTGGCCGGCCATGGTGGCGACGATCTCGTCGACCAGATCGAGCAGGCGCTCTTTTTGCTCGGTCAAAGACATGCCGACCGCTTCTCGGAGGCGCTCGTAGGCGCCCGCCGGGTCGTTTCGGTATTCCTCGAGCGGCACGACACACCCGAACCAGAGATAGATATCCTTCTCGAGGAGCTTCACCCGAACGTCCGTCAGCGCAGACAGCTCGGATTCGACCGCCTTCTTTCTGTGAGCGGGGACGTCATCTTGGGTCAGGCCTTCTTCTGGCAGGGGGTACGCATGGAATTTCACCATGTTCTCGAGCACCGTCTCGACTCGAGACAACAACTCGACGTCGATGGTATCGACGAGGGGCTCCGACTCGGCACCGGCCTTGCGCTCTTCATCGGACGGAACGGTGCGGTGCTCGCCTCGAAGAACCTGCTTGCGCAATGCGTACATGCTCTTGCGCTGCTGATTCATGACGTCGTCGTATTCGAGAAGGTGCTTTCGAATGTCGAAGTTTCGCTCCTCCACCTTCTTTTGCGCGTTCTCGACGGCTCGTGTCACCCAACGATGCTCGATCGGGACGTCTTCCTCCATCCCGAGGCGGTCCATCATCGATTGAACGCGCTCGCCGGCGAAGATGCGCATCAAATCGTCTTCGAGCGAGAGGAAAAAGCGCGACGCACCGGCGTCGCCTTGGCGACCCGAACGACCGCGAAGCTGATTGTCGATCCGCCTCGACTCGTGCCGCTCGGTGCCGACGATCCGAAGGCCTCCCGCGTCTTTGACGTTCTTCGCGTCCTTCTTGCACTTGGCAACGAAATGCTCGGTGGCTTTTGCGATGGCGGCATCTCTGCGCTCGGGATCGGAGAGGACCTCTTCGGACGCGTTCTCGAGGACTTCGATCCGGGCGAGCATCTCGGGGTTACCGCCAAGCACGATGTCGGTGCCGCGGCCAGCCATGTTCGTCGCGACGGTCACGGCGCCCGAGGTTCCGGCCTGCGCCACGATGTACGCCTCGCGCTCGTGCTGTTTCGCGTTCAGCACGTGGTGGGGCACACCCTGGCGATCGAGAAAATGCGAAACCGCGTCGGACTTTTCGACACTGGTCGTACCGACGAGCACCGGTTGGCCGGCCTTGTGTGAAGCCTCGATCTCTTCGCAGAGCGCCCTGAACTTCTCGCGCTCGGTTTTGTAGATCAGATCTTCGCTGTCAGATCGGTTGATCGGCTCGTTGGTTGGAATCACGACGACATCGAGCTCGTAGATGTTGTGGAATTCCGTCGCCTCGGTATCGGCCGTACCGGTCATGCCGGAGAGTTTCTTGTAGAGGCGGAAGAGGTTCTGGAACGAAATCGTCGCGAGGGTGAGGTTCTCGCTTTGGATGGGGACGCGCTCTTTGGCCTCGACGGCCTGATGAAGCCCATCGGACCACCGCCTCCCGGGGAGGACACGGCCGGTGAACTCGTCGATGATCATCACCTTGCCGTCTTCGGTGACCATGTAGTGCTGATCGCGGTGATACAACGCATGAGCGCGTAGACCTTGCTGCAAAATGTGCAGTGTCTCGATGTTGACCGGATCGTAGAGGTTCGCGGTATCACCACCGAGGAGCCCGCGCGTGCTGAGCAATTCTTGCGAGCGCTCCATTCCTTCTTCGGTGAGCGTGACGCTGCGGTTCTTCTCGTCGAGATCGTAGTGCTCGTCCTTGCGAAGTCTCGGGATGATCTCGTTGATCTGCTCGTACTTTTCGCTCGCGGTCTCTCCGGGCCCGCTGATGATGAGCGGTGTCCTCGCTTCGTCGATCAGAATCGAGTCGACCTCATCGACGATCGCGAAGTTCAGATCACGTTGAACGTAGTCGTAGATACTGAACTTCATGTTGTCGCGCATGTAGTCGAAGCCGAACTCGTTGTTCTGTCCGTACGTGATGTCGCAGTTGTACGCGCGCTTCTTTGGGTCATTCGGTTGACCCGGGATGACGATGCCCGTGCTCAGCCCCAGAAAGCCATAGAGCTTGCCCATCCATTCGGCGTCACGTTGGGCGAGGTAGTCGTTGACGGTGACGACGTGGACACCCTTGCCCTCGAGCCCGTTGAGGTAGCATGGGAGCGTCGCGACCAACGTCTTTCCCTCTCCGGTCTTCATCTCGGCGATCTTGCCCTGGTGAAGGACGATCCCACCGATGAGCTGGACGTCGTAGTGTCGCATCCCCAGTACGCGGCGGCCGGCTTCACGGACGACCGCATAGGCGGGCACCAGGAGGTCGTCGAGCGACGCGCCGTTGTCGATCTGTTGCCTGAACTCAGCCGTCTTGCCGCGCAGGTCGTCGTCGGAAAGCGCCTTCATCTCTGGCTCGAGAGCCGTGATGGCAGCCGCCATGGGCTGCATCCGCTTCACTTCACGCTGGTGTTTCGTACCGAGAACCTTCTTGAGGGCCGAGCTGAACACGGCTGCAATCTAAGTCGGCCCAGGGAGGCACGCAAACAAGGGTCAAAACCAGCCTTTCGATAGGGCCAGCAAGGCGACGAGCACGAACACCAGGAATACGAACGCCCACAGCCACCGTTCGAACGAGGGGGCGGGGTTTGGGAGCGGGTCGGCATCATCGAAGCTTTCGAGCAACTCTCGAGCACGCGCCTGCGCGAGGAGCTCCAAGCGCAAGAGGGCGAGGCTGACCATTACCCCAATCGCGAGGATGATCGCGGCGGCGAACCAGCGCATGACCCCGCGTTGGCTCTGGTCCGGATCGACTTCCAGAACGGATGCCACCCCGGCGAGCGACACGACGCCAAAGTTCCGCGGGCCGAAAAGAGCACGAATCGCGTCTTCGGTTTGATCCGAGGGAACCTCGCCATCGACGATCGCCATCGCGATCGGATCGAGGCCCTCGCGTTGTGCATCGGCGAGCACCGCCTGCGCCGCGACCTCGAGTGCGGCACTCCCCTTGCTGTCGGAAATCACCACGTGGACGACCCCTGCAGTGTTTCTCGAGAAGAGGTCGGCGCGCACTTGGACTCGCCATACGCCGGAGTCCAATGGAAGCGACAACCACGGCTCATCAGGTGCCACGGAAAACGCATACGTCCACTGGTTCCCGCGGTACACGTCGACCAGTACGGGCTCGCTGCCCCCGAGCTCATCCCACTCGATACGCACGCGCCTGCCTTCCACGGATGCCCGCGCACTGATACCCCCCGGAACCACAGGAAGCCGCACTTCTCGCGAGGCCAGGATCCTGTCGTTGGGGCCCAATGCCTGCACCTCGATACGCGCCTCGTTCCCTGCCACCACTAAGGGAAACCGCAGGAAACCTTTGGCCGGACCGATCACAGTCTCCTCGAAACGTACCCCCACAATCGAACGGACGCGCAGGCGGACGGCCTTTGCGCCGACCCAAACCGAAAGCCAGCAGGGGAGCTCTGGGACGCAGGCGCCGCCTTCAATCCTCGGATCGAGCTCATGTGGTGCGCCTTCCGGATCGACGAGGCGCAGTGGTCCGAGCTCGTAAACCTGAAACGAATTCGTTTCGCGTTCGGGTTGATAGGTACGCAAGGCGTCGTCGGGCTCAACCGAAACGCCGTACCTCACCGACACGTCGCTTCCGTCGATATTGGTTCGCGCAACGAAGAAGGCGGTTCCTTCGATGTCGTCCGGCAACGTTACTTCACCTTCCAAACCCTGTGCACGGGACGTAGTCATGGTCGTCGTCGAGATCAGCGCACCACTTGCGTCCCTGAGCTCGACCACGGTCGGCGGCGCACCAACGCCATGGTCGGTCAAATGCCACGCGCGGAGTGCGACCTTCGTTCCACGCGCGACAACGCTCGGACCGCTGAGCGAGAAACCGATCGCAGGATCCGGTGCTTCACTCAGCCAAAGCGCGGCGAGGATCCCCGCGACGACTAACGGCGCAGTACGTACAAGCCATGCGAAACGGTGAAAATCAGGGCGTTGTGTTTCAGTGGGGATGGACAAGACCCAGATGGTACCTTAGGAAGGTCTGGGGTACAGAGCGCGAATGGAAGCCCACGCGGAACAGGATGTCGAGCAGCTGCGTGCTCGCTTGAACGACTACATGGCCCATCACGGTCTGCGGTCGACCGAGCAGCGGCGGGTCGTGACCGAGATGTTTTTCTCGAGTGAGGGGCATCTGTCCATCGAGGATTTGCTCGAGCAAGTACGCCTAGAAGAACCGAAGATCGGCTACGCCACGGTCTACCGCACGCTCAAGCTCCTCAAGGACTGCGGGCTCGCCTACGAGCGACATTTCGGGGATGGCGTCTCCCGCTATGAAGTCGCTTGGGAAGACGAGCACCACGACCATTTGATCTGCATCGAGTGCCAAAAAATCATCGAGTTCGAAAACGACAACATCGAAGCGCTCCAGGACAAGGTCGCAAGCCACTACGACTTCAAGCTCGTTCGACACAAGCTCGAGCTCTACGGCATCTGCCCGGAGTGCCAGACGAAGAAGGTTTAGATCGTAGCGAAGGCCTCACGCTGCCTGCCGCCCACTGAGCGTGCCGCCTAACACCTTCTTGATGATTTCCTGCCGCGTCATCGCCTTCACTTGACGTGCCACCTGCCGCTCGATGTCTCGCATCGGCAGACTATGCGCCGCGTTCCCCTCGATGTTTGCGTTCTGTACGAGGCGGTTTCACATGTCGGAAGCAATTGCGGCCAAGCGCATCCGGGCAGGCCGTACGGCCTACGATTTTCCCTGCATTTTTGGCATGATCGCGCGTGGGGAGCTCCACCTCAGCGGCTTTCATCAGCTCGCCGGACAGCTCACTGAGGAGAATCACAAGGATGTCCTTCAACGGGCCAAGCACAAAAGTATGCGCGAGATCGAGCAGCTGATCGCCGAGATCTCGCCCAAGCCCGATGTGCCTGTCGAGTTTCATCATCGGACACCTTACGGAAGGAGTGGAACGCATGATGTCGAGAACATCGAGCTTCGCTGCAGAGCCCACAATCAGTACGAGGCCGACTTGGAATATGGGGCGCCTTTCATGGCCGCGCGCCGACGATCAATCGGGTCCTGGTACAGGACGCCAGGGTTCGTCTGCCACAGACGGCACTCAACAACCCGGGATCGGGGTCCATTCCCGGCTGATCAGTTTGGTCGACCCCCACCCTCCCCCGCATTGTCGCCGGCGAAACTCCGAACGAAGCTAGGCGCGGAACTTTCCCACGTTCGAAAGGCGGAACCGCGTTTGCGCGGTGTGCCTCGTAAGTGCGCGAAATAGCGTCGCTCCAGGGGCTGGAGCGTGTCCCCTAGAATTACACTGGCGCTGGCGCTGTCACTGGCGTTGGCGTATCCCTCGGCCATGCTCCTCGAGCGCTACCTGGAGTCTCTTGGCTCTCAGGCCATCGAAACCGCCTTGGGGCTCGGGGAGCCTCGGCCGGCGATCGTTCGTCCGACGCAGGACCCGAAGTTCGGGGATTTTCAGCTCAACGGGGCCATGCCCCTCGGCAAGGAGCTCAAGAGGCCTCCGCGCGAAATTGCCGAGCCGATCGCAAAGGCTCTGCGCGAGATAGACGCGATCGCAAAGGCGGAAGTCGCCGGCCCGGGCTTCGTCAACATCCACCTCGCACCGCAGTGGATCGCATCGCTCCTCACCGACGCACTTCGGGACACTGAACGTGACGGAGTGCCCGCGGTCGAACAGCCCTCGACAACCATAGTCGACTTCTCCAGCCCCAACATCGCCAAACAGATGCATGTCGGGCACCTACGCTCTACGATCATCGGCGACGCGATCTCGCGGATCTTGGCGTTCATGGGGCACTCGGTGATCCGCGACAATCACCTCGGCGACTGGGGAACCCAGTTCGGGCTTCTCATCGTGGGGATGCGCGAGTGGGGCTCGGAAGACGCGCTCGAACGCGAACCGATCTCTGAACTAGAGCGAGTCTACAAGCTCGCCTCTGAGCGCGCAGGAAACGAAGAAGCCTTCGCCGACGAAGCGCGGGCCGAGCTCGCGAAGCTTCAAGCGGGGGACGCCGACAACCGCACAACCTGGGAGCATTTCGTCGAGGTCAGCCGGCGCACGCTCGACGACGTGTACGCGGAGCTCGATGTCGACTTCGATGTCTGGCTCGGGGAGAGCGCGTACCACGATGCCCTTCCTGGCGTGGTTGATGATCTGCTCTCGCGTGGAATCGCACGCGAAGACGACGGCGCGGTGTGCCTTTTCTGGAACGAAATCGACGGCGCGCCCAAGGCCCTCCGCAAACAAAAAACACCCTTCATCGTCCGCAAGAAAGACGGCGCTTTTCTCTATTCGACGACCGATATCGCCACCATCCTCTACCGTCGCGACCATTTCGCCGCGGATCGCGCACTCTACGTCGTCGACAACCGGCAAGCCCTGCACTTCCAGCAACTCTTCGCCGTGATGAAGCTGCTCGGGGTGAAGATAGAGCTCGAGCATATCGGCTTTGGGACCGTGCTCGGCAAGGACGGGAAGCCACTGCGCACGCGGGATGCGAACGGACAGGTGATCACCCTCGCTTCTCTCCTCCAAGAATCGAAGCAACGTGCGCGGCAACGCATCGAAGAGGGTATCGCCGAAGGTCGACTCCGCGTTCGACCCGAAGAAATGGACCAGGTGTCTAGAGTCGTGGGGATAGGCGCGGTCAAGTATGCCGACCTTCGGCAGAACCGGCTGAGCGACTACCAATTCGACTGGGACAAGATGATCTCGTTCCAAGGCAACGCGGCACCCTACGTCCAGTATGCATATGCCCGCTGTGCATCGATCTTCGCCAAGGGCAGCCTCGACATGGAAGCCATTGCCGAAGACGCCGAAATCTCGTTGGATGTGCCGGCAGAAGAGGCGCTCGGTAAACATCTCATGCGCTTCGCCGACGTCGTTTACCAAGCAGGGACAACGAGCCAGCCCCACGTGATCTGCGAGCACATCTACGAGCTCGCGCGCACCTTCAACGGCTTCTACACCGAATGCCCCGTGCTCGACTCGGAAGGGGCCACGCGACAAAGCAGGCTCGGACTCACGGCGCTCACTGCTCGACAGATCCGACGCGGGCTCGGCCTCGTGGGGATCGGCGTCGTCGACCGAATGTAGCCGCAATCATGCGGGTTTCCCCCGCGGAGGTGCGAATGTGCTATGCGAAGCGCGCCAATGCTGGGTGAGCTCGTTCGTGTGTCCCATGAAAGTCGTTGCCTCCGAGGCAATCCCCTGAGCGATCCTCACGTGCGCGATCTCTATGTTTACCTGCCGCCAGAATACGACGGCACGCAGCGGTTCCCGATCGTGATGGTGTTGGCGGGATTCGGGTCCACCAACCACTCGATCGCCGCCTGGAACCCCTGGAAGCCCAACACGATCGAGTGCTTCGACCAACTCGTCTCCGAAAAACAGTGCCCTCCCGCGATCCTCGTGCTCCCCGACTGCTTCAACCGTTGGGGCGGCTCACAATTCCTCGATTCGCCCGGAACAGGGCTCTACCAAACATATCTCGCCGAAGAAGTGATCCCGTTCATCGACGCCGAGTTCAAGACGATCCCCGACCGAGAGGCACGCGCCGTAGCCGGTCGGTCCTCCGGTGGCTTTGGAGCACTTCGATTGGGCATGGACCGTCCCGAGGTCGTGTCGGTCATCGGGAGCCATGCGGGTGACGCTGCTTTCGAAGTGAGCATGCGGCCGATGCTCACTTCGGCGGCGATCGCCTTCGAGCAAGCGGGCGGCCTCCAAGCATTTGCCCAGGAAGTCCCATCGGCTGGCCCCCAAAACGCCTCACAATTCGATGCGATTTTCGTCCTGGCCGCGAGCGGCGCATATTCGCCCGATCCGGAAGCCTTTCCGCATGCAAGACTTCCTTTCGAGCCCAAGACGGGAAGTCTCCGAGAGGATGTGTGGCTCGAGTGGCTCGCCCAGGACCCCCTATCGCGCGTCGACGGATCGGCCAGCGCCCTGAAAACGATGTCGCTGATCTATCTAGATGCAGGCAACCGAGACGAACACGGGCTACACTTTGCCGCGCGGATGCTGGCAGACGCACTCTCCGCGCATCAGCTTCACGTACACTACGATGAATTCGAGGGAGGCCACCGTGGCACCTCATGGCGGTACGAGACGTCGCTGCCGCACATGATTCAAGCGCTTCGGAGGGATGATTGAGCGAATGACCACCAAGAAGAAGAGCACCAAGTCCGAGACGACAGACGATTCCGCACGGGAGCTCGGCGCAAGGAAGTCGAGCGGTGGTGGCGCCGCTGCCGTCGCGAGAAACATCCTCGCCGAAGAGAGCCCGCAGTCGCAGATCGCCGAGCATGGCGAAACGATGATGGACGGGCCGAGGACCGCCGCTACGCAGTCGGCCCGGGTACTCAGCGAAGTACTATCGGAGAAGCCTGAGCTGGTCGTGCCCCTCGTAGCCAAGTTCGCGAGGGGGATCTCGTCGTCGAACAAGCGCGTCGTACAAACGTCTGCCGAAGCGCTGCCTGCCATCGCACGAATCGCACCGGCTCGTGTCGCGCGGCAGCTTGACCTACTCAAAGCTTCGTTCGATGGTGCCAACGAGGTTGGCAAAGATGGCTTGGTCAAGACGTTCGCCGCGCTCTGCACCGCATCGGTCGCCTATCAGAAACGCCTCGAGCCCGTATTGACGCTCGCTCTCCACGGCGCCGACGGGAAGACACTGTTGACGTGGTGCCAGATTGTGCTCCCTGCTCTAAAAGGCGAGCCCCACGCACGCGCACGCGCCGTCGTTGAAGGTCGGTTGAATTTGATCCCGCGTGCGCATGCACAGCAGATCGCCGACTTCCTCGGTATCAAGCTGCGGCTTCGCTACCGCTGATCATTTCAGTAGTGAGGGTTCGTAGCCCTCGGGCCGCTCGAAGCCAAGCAGCTCGAGGGTAGTGGCCGAGACGTTCGAGAGGCTGGGATTGGCCACGGCATCGTCGAGTCGGAGGGTTTCGTTGCCCGGGACGTAGATATAGCAGGGCACCGTGTTCAAGGTATGACTGGTTTTGCTCCTCAGGTGGCCCGCCTCGTCTCGCTTGAACGCGCCGGACTCGTTGTCGACCTCGAACATCTCGTCGCAGTTGCCGTGATCGGCGGTCACGATCACGGCGCCATTCAGCTTCTCGATGACGGGAATGATTCGCCCGAGCGACAAGTCGACCGCTTCAACCGCAATCACCGCGGCTTCTAGGTCCCCAGTGTGGCCGACCATATCGCCGTTCGCGTAGTTGATACGCGCATGCCGGAGCTCGCCCCGTTGGAGGGCCTCGATAGTAGCGTCGGTAATCTCAGCAGCTTTCATCCAGGGACGCTGCTCGAAGGGCACGACGTCGCTCGGGATTTCGAGGTACTCCTCATAGGCTTCGTCAAACATCCCGGTACGGTTCCCATTCCAAAAATAGGTCACGTGCCCGAACTTCTGAGTCTCGCTGCATGCAAACTGCGTGACGTGGTTGCGCGCCAGGTATTCACCGAGGGTGCGATCGATCGCGGGGGGCTGCACCAGATAGTGACGGGGCAGCTTGAGGTCACCGTCGTACTCCATCATTCCGACGAACTCGACATCCGGGATGGGGCCTCGGTCGAACTCCGCAAGGTTGGGCTCGGTGAATGCGCGCGTGAGCTCAAGCGCGCGGTCACCGCGGAAGTTGTAGAGGACGACGGCGGCGCCATCCCTGATGGCCCCGACCGGCTTACCCTCATCATTCACGATCACGAAAGCCAGGAGGTCTTGATCGATCATGCCGGGGTTTTCGTCCCGGAGCGTCTCGATAGCTTCCGTCGCGCTCTTGAAGCCCCTGCCCTCTCCAAGCACGTGGTGCTTCCACCCACGCTCGACCATCGACCAGTCAGCGTTGTACCGGTCCATCGTGATGAACATCCGGCCGCCGCCCGACGCGATGCGATAGTCGCGGCCGCCCTGCTCGTTCAGATCGTGCAACAGCTTCTCGAGGGCATCGACGTATTCGAGCGCGCTCGTCCCAGGCACATCGCGACCGTCGAGGAGAATGTGCACTCGGGCGTGCTGCACATCCTCTTCGTCACAACGGCGGAGCATCGCAAACAGGTGCCCGATGTGGCTGTGGACGTTACCATCCGAAAGGAGCCCGATGAAATGCATCGGCTCGCCACTCTCGGTCACCCGTCGGACGAGCTTCTTCCACTCTTCGCCTTCGAAGATCTCGCCACTGTCGATCGCCATCTGAACGCGCTTCGCCCCCTGATCGAACACCCGGCCGGCGCCAAATGCATTGTGCCCGACTTCGCTATTGCCCATGTCGTCGTCACTCGGAAGCCCAACGGCGATGCCATGCGCCTTGAGCCGCGTCGTCAGCGAGATCTTGGCCAAATGGTCGAGCGTGGGCGTCCGCGCCAGCCACACAGCATCGCCCTCGTTCGAGGCACCGCAACCGACGCCATCCATCACGACGATTAGGATGGGCCCCTGCACCCCGGCAAAGGTCGGATGCCTCTGGAGCTTCCAATCGGTCACGGCCTCTTCCTAGCACAGCGACCTGACCCCTGACACCGGCGTGGCTCTGTTCTATGCTTGCGGCATGATCGTCGTCACCAACCGCATTCCCGTCGCTGAAGGCTACGAAATCGATTTCGAAGATCGATTTCGAAAACGCGTTCACCTCGTCGACCAGGCTCCTGGCTTCATCCGCAACGAGGTGCATCGCCCTCGGCCGATGAAGCTCGACCACCAGACCGGCACATGGTCGCCCGACCCGGACAAAGAGGGTTACTACGAAGTGAAGACGTGGTGGAAGACATTCGATGATTTCAAGGCATGGACGATGGGCCCCGCATTCGCCGAGGCACACAAGAATCGCCCCCCCAAAGACATGTTTCGCGGCCCGAACGTGCTCGAGGTCCACGAGGTGTTCCTGAGCACTGACGACAGCACCGACTGAGTCTCGATGCCTCGCGGGCCCAGGGATGCGATCGAAAAGCGACTTTGGACCACGGTCATCGTCTTGTTGATGCTGCTGGCGGCGGTCGCGATGTTGATCGCGTGGCTCGGAGACTAGCGGGACGAGAACGTCTTCTTTCGGTCACCGGCAAAGATTGCCCTTGACCGTCATGGAACATGTTCTAAACTGTCAGTAGTTTACAATATGTAAACTTATGTAAGTGCTCGGTCTTTGGGAGGATCCCGTGGAAAGTAAGTGCCCAGTGAAGTTTCGGAACCCCGATTTTTGCGCCCCTTCGACCCACCAGAATCCCTACGAGATGTACGACTACTTCCTCGAGCACGAGCCGCTTTACTTCGACGAGAAGAACGAGGTCTGGGAGGTCTTTCGGTACGACGACATCGTGCGGATCGCGCGAGACACCGAGACCTTCATCAATGCCGAAGGCGTTCGCCCGAGCATCCCTGGCGACCCCGGGATGATCTACCAGGACGGCGAGCAGCACAACAAGCAGCGCGCGTTGGTGTCCTCAGGCTTTACCCCGCGTCAAATGCGCAAGATGGAGGATCGCGGTCACGAGATCGTGACCGAGTTAGTCGACGCCATGCTGGCGAAGTCGGGCGAGGTGGACATTGTAGCAGAGCTCGCGGCGGCGCTACCGATGAGGCTGATCGCCGACATGTTGGACATTCCGCAGGAAAGGCGCGCCGCAGTACAGTCGTGGATCAACACGGCGATCCAAGGCGGCCAAGGACCGGACTACGTGACCGATGAGGTCAACGACGCGTTCAGCGAGTTCGTCATGCACCACGAAGAGATGCATGCCGCTCGGGTGGAGGCCGGTTGCACCGGGAGCGACATCCTCACCATCTGGATGAACGCCGAGATCAACGGTGAAAAACTCGACGAATCGGAGCTTCTGTTTGAGCACGTGCTGCTCAACACAGGGGGTGCGGAGACTACGCGGAGTGCAATCGCCGGCGGGCTCGAGCGACTCTCGAACGACCAGAAGCAGTACGATGCGCTCTACGAGAACCCGGAGCTGATCCCGAACGCGGTCGAGGAGATCATTCGCTGGGTGTGCCCGTTCATCAACATGTACCGCACCGCGACGCGGGACTACGAGCTCCACGGCAAGGTCATCAAGAAAGGCCAACAGGTGGGTCTCACGTACCCGGCGGCGAATCGCGACCCCCGCCATTTCTCGGACCCGCACACCTTCAACATCTTCCGGGATTTCTCGAAGGATAGTAAGCACCTCTCGTTTGGCCTCGGCCCCCACTTCTGCCTCGGCGCATCGCTCGCGCGCCTGGAGATCCGGCTGTCGCTCGAGGAGATGACCACGCGGGTGAAACGCATTCGGATTCCCGAGGGCAAAGAGGTCGAGTACGTCTCGTCGTCCTTCACACGCGGCCTGACCAAGTTCCCAGCAAGCCTCGAACCTCGCTGATACGCCGGAGGGCGCGATTTGTAACCGTCGGCTCCGCCGAGCGTTGTGTTAGCGTGCGACATGGCGTCTAAGTTGCCGAGGGGTCTCCTGCGCGGCGAGGACGGTGCCGCTCGATGCTGGTGGTGCGGGAATGCCCCAGACTACGGGAAATACCACGACCTGGAGTGGGGGTGGCCCGTTCATGACGATCACCGACTTTTCGAAAAAATATGCCTCGAGGGGTTTCAGTCGGGGCTCAGCTGGCTCACGATCTTGCGCAAGCGCGAGAACTTTCGGCGCGCATTTGCGGGGTTCGACTACCGCAAGGTGGCTCACTTCAACCAACGAAGCGTCGGTCGCTTGCTGAAGGATACCGGGATCGTCCGACACCGAGGAAAGATCGAATCGACGATCAACAACGCAAAACGCGCGATCGAGCTCGAGGACGAATACGGCTCGCTGTCTGCCTTCTTTTGGGAGCACGTTCCGCCGAAGTCTGAGCGTCCGCGAAAGCTCACGCATGGCGCGCTCATGAAGCTCGCCAAGACCCCGACATCAACCGTTCTGAGCAAAGAGCTCAAAGGACGTGGCTGGACCTATGTCGGTCCGACGACCGCGTACGCGTTCATGCAAGCGATGGGACTCGTGAACGATCACATCGAAGGGTGTTTTGTCCGTGAACGAATCTGGGAGCAGTCAAAGGGAGTCTGATGATGGCAGAGGTAGTTTCGGTGAATGTGGGCGTCCCACGCGAGATCGACACCCCGCGTGGTCCAGTCCTGACGGCGATCTTCAAGACTCCGACCGATCGGCGCCTCCGCGTCGAGCCACACAACCTCGAAGGTGACCGACAGGCAGACCTCTCGGTCCATGGCGGCGAGAACAAGGCGATCTACTGCTATCCGGTCGAGCACTATCCCGTCTGGTCCGACGAGCTCGGCAGGACGGACCTCGAGCACGGGCAGTTCGGAGAGAACCTGACGACGCGAGGGCTTCTCGAACGGGAGGTCGGTGTCGGCGACGTGTTTTTGATCGGAACGGGCGTCCTTCAGATCACGCAGCCGCGCGCGCCATGTTTCAAGCTCGGTATTCGGATGGGTGACGCGAGGTTCGTGAAGACGTTCCTTCGGAGCGGGCGCCCGGGGTTCTACTTCCGGATCGTGGAACCGGGAGAGCTCGGAATGGACGACGAGGTGAAACGCATCGAGCGAGGCGCAACCGGCATCACCGTCCACGAGCTCTGGGAGCTCAGCTATGGCGGTGGGACCGATCTCGATCGGATGAGGCTCGCCCTCGAAATCCCGACGCTCGGAGATGAGTGGAGAAGGCCACTTTTCAAGAAGATCGCCACCTAAAGGTCGATCCGGACGCTTTTTTGGAAACTTCTGGGCGATTCTGGCGTTCGTCGGGGAGAGCCTTAGATGATCGGACACAGGGATGAGTAGCTTACGGACGATAGTGCTAGGTGTGCCGATTCTGGCGGTCGCCATCTTGATCGCGATTGGCGTGACTTCCACGGGCGCCGATTCTGCCACAAAGCTGGCGAAGGCGACATTCGCCGGAGGCTGTTTTTGGTGCATGGAGCCGCCCTTCGAAAAACTCGATGGGGTGGTGAGCGTGACCTCTGGGTATACCGGCGGGAAAGAAAGCGGGCCCTCCTACAAAGAGGTCAGCTCCGGTCGGACGGAGCACGTCGAAGCGGTTCAGGTGAAGTACGACCCGAGTAGGATCTCGTACGAGTATCTGCTGGAGGTTTTTTGGCGACAGATCGACCCGACCGACAACCGCGGTCAGTTCGCAGACCGCGGGAAGCAGTACCGCACCGGGATTTATGTGCATGACCGCGAGCAGAAGAAGCTCGCCGAGGCCTCGAAACAGAAGCTCGCAAAGAGCGGTGTTTTCAAAAAGCCGATTGTGACCCAGATCATCTGGGCAAGCGCGTTCTACCCGGCCGAAAGCTATCATCAGGACTACTACAAAAAGAACCCGTCACATTACAAGCGATACCGTCGTGGGTCGGGCCGCGAGGGTTTTCTCGAAACAGTTTGGGGCGACAAGCCGCTCGGGCCACCCAAGAAGCCTCAGGCTCACAAGACAAACACAAAGAAGAAATCGATGTCGGACAAAAGCAAGCAATATGAAAAGCCATCCGAAGCCAAGCTCCGCAACGAGCTGACGCCGCTGCAGTATGCGGTCACGCAAGAGGAAGGCACGGAACCCCCGTTCCGCAACGAGTACTGGGACAACGACAAAGAGGGCATTTATGTCGACGTCCTCAGCGGAGAAGTTCTCTTCAGCTCGACGGACAAGTACAAGAGCGGAACGGGGTGGCCGAGTTTCAGCAAACCCCTCGAAAACGAGAACATCGTCCGGGACGTCGACCACAAGCTCCTGATGCCGCGCACCGAAGTGCGAAGCAAGCACGGTGACAGTCACCTGGGGCACGTCTTCAACGACGGGCCGGCACCGACTGGCCTTCGGTACTGCCTCAACAGTGCCGCGCTTCGCTTCGTCCCGAAGGAAAACCTCGAAAAAGAGGGGTACGGCGAGTACCTGGCGCTTTTTGAGAAGAAGGCAGCTGAGTGACGGGCGTTCGCTTTGCTCGGAACAGCCCGGACCGCTCAGTTGAGTACGTCCGCGTTTCGTACTCAGCTACCTTTTGGCAGGCCGAGTACGCGGTCGGCGATCAGGTTCATCAATAGGTTGTTGAAGACGTATACGGTGCCCTCGCGCAGCTTGCGCTCCACGTGATACTCGCCAGCCAGGCCCCAGCCGCCGAAGGTCGTGAGCGCCGCACGGGCGGTTTCCCAGGCGGCCTCGGAGGCCAGCACTTTGGCTAGCGCAGAGCGGGTGTTTGCTTCTTCACCGCGCTCGATCAGGCCCAGGGCATCCTTCCGCATGAGATCCGCCGCCTCGACTTTGGAGTACGCTTGGACGAGCGGGTACTGAATGCCTTGATGCTCGCCGATCAGCCGGCCGTTCGTTTTACGGGTCTTGGCGTACTCGACGCTTCGGTCGAGAAGGAACCGCGCGTTGCCGATCGCCTCGGAAGCGGCGAGCACGCGCCGAATCGCGAACCCCTTCATCAAGCACGCAAGCCCCTCGCCGGCTGGGCCGAGCCGGGCCAAATCGGGAAGTCGGAGATCGTCGATGAACAGCGTCGTGGTCATGCGGTTGGCCACGAGGTCAATCGGATGCCTTTCGACTTTGTCGCCCACCTCGTCGAGGTCGAGCAGGAACAACGTCGTTCCTTGATCGGCCCGCGCCAAGAGAATCATCAGACGGGTTTCCTCGGCAAACGAGATCAGCACCTTTTGTGCGCTGACCACCCAGCCGTCCCCATCGCGACGAGCGGTGCTCGCAAGCTCACTCATGTTGGCGCCGCTGTCGGGCTCGGTCGCGGCGACGGTCAGAAACCGGATGGCACCCGTGGCCACGCCCGGTAGGTAGCGAGCCTTCTGTTCGTCGGTCCCGTGGAGGACGAGGGTTCGGCAAATCGCCATCTGCGCATTGACGCAGGCGGCATCACCGCCAGCTCGGTTGATCTCTTCGACGAGCACGCTGGCGACGATCGGGCCGGCATCGGCGCCGCCGTAGGCCTCTGGGATGAACGTTCCGAAGTACCCCGCGTCGCCGATCGTCTGGAAAAACTCGGTCGGGAAAGTCTTCTTCGTGTCTTGTTCTCGCCAGTAGTCGGGCCCGAACCGTTCTAGGGTCGGTCGAAGCGCGGAACGGACCTCGTCGGCGGTGTCGGAAAGTCGAGCGGACGCCATCGTCCTCAGCTTTTCACAAATCGAAGGAAGTAGAGAACAAAACTCCGTCTCGCTTGTTGTGTGGGCAGGGGACCTCCCCTTATTGCCCGTCCTCGAGTGCGCCTTCATCACATGGAACCGCGCAAAAAGGAGGGGAGGATCCCCCCTTTCTTATTCTTTCGATCCCCCGGACAGCCTTTGGGGTCTGTGGCTGTCCGGGGGACTGTAGTGTGCTACGGGGATGCCTGTGAATCGAAAATTCAATCGTGTTGCGATCGTCCTCGGTGCGCTACTGATGACGGCGTGCCAGAGCAAAGGCCCGACTCCTAAGGAGAGCGCCGCGTCGGCAACGGAGACCGAGAAGCCAGCCGCAAACCCGCACGCCGGCGCGAGCCTGACGCCCGAGCAGCAGGCCGCAGTCGACAAGATCCCAAGGCCCGAGCCAGATGCTTCCGGCAAGATCGACCTCGGCGCGATCATCGTTCAGGTGCCCGAGGGCTGGCAGTTCGTGAAGCCGCGCACGCTCATGCGGCGCGCACAGTTCACGGTGTCGGGTCCCGCGGGTGATGGGGAGACGGTCGTGTTCTTCATGGGGAAGGCAGGGGCTGGCTCGGAGCAGGCCAATATCGATCGCTGGATCGCGCAGTTCACCCACAAGGACGGCAGTAGCGTCGTCGACGTCACGCCAGTCGAGAAAAAGGTGTCCGGGTTCGACGTCACGCAGCTCGAGGTCGCGGGCGAGTACAACGGAGGCATGACTCCGGGCGGACAGCCTGGCCAGGGCACGTCGGGGCAGCGCCTGATCGCCGCCATCGTCGCGACGCCCCAGGGTCCGTACTACATCAAGCTCCTCGGCCCAGAAGCGACGGTCGCAGAGAACCGCGCGGCGTTCGACGAAATGATCGCGTCGATCAAGCCGACACCTTAGACCGGTTCGGAGTTGACCTGATTCGACGGCGAGTCGCAGGAGCCGCGACTTCGGTGTAAGTTTACCCAGTGACGACGACGCGAACCCGACGCGAGCGGAGCATGGTGCGACCCACCGACGGTCGTAGGCGGTCTCGTTTCGTGCAGGCCCTCGCCTTTTCTCACTCCGTATCTACGTCATCGACGCGACGAAGGATGATGACCGTCAGCACGTACTTCATCACGTGGGTATTGGTGACATTGCTGGTGCCGGCATGGCTCCCAGGAATGATCGTGGTGGGTCTGTTTCGGAGGCGGTCGTTCATCGCGTTGCGATTGTGTCTATTTCTCTGGTCGTACTTGACGATCGAGCTCATGGGGCTCACCGGGGCGACGGCTATCTGGATCGTGACGCCAAGCAAGAGCGCCAAGCGGCAAGACTACTTCTTCGCTCTCGAATGCTGGTGGGGTAACGCACTTTTCTCGGCGCTCGCCTGGGCGCTGTCCCTGTCGACGGAGGTCGAAGGTCAAGAGGTGGTGCTTCCTGGGCACGTCCTCGTGTTCATTCGCCATGCGAGCATCATCGACACCGCATTGCCGTTGGTTTTTCTTTCGAGGGCCAAAGGGCTGCGGCTTCGCTACGTTTTCAAGCGCGAGCTGCTCGTCGATCCCTGTATCGATGTCGCCGGCCATCAGTCGCCCAACTACTTCATCGACCGCGCCGGCGACCCGCGTGAAGAGTTGAACGGAATACAGAAGCTCGCCGACGACCTAGGCGAAGAGGGGGTCCTCCTCTACCCCGAAGGCACCCGCTTTACCGAACGAAAGAAGGCGATCGCCATCGAGAAGCTGGCGCACACGCATCCTGATCTCGTCCCGATCGCCGAATCGTTCGAACACAGCCTTCCACCCAAGCCAGGCGGCGCGCTCTCGCTCATGGATGCCGCCCCTGAGGCCGACATCCTATTCGTCGCCCACCGCGGCCTCGAAGGGCTCGCCGAGATCAGCGATCTCTTGCGCGGCGAGGTGGTCGGCAAGAAGGTGCAGATTCAGATCTGGCGAGTGGCCGCTGCCGACATTCCTCGAGACGACAATCGGCGGCGTTGGCTGTTCGAATGGTGGAAGCGCATCGACGATTTCGTTGGCGCGGCGTGAGCTTACTTCTCCCGATCTGGAAACTGCGCCATTTGCGCGTGGACCCGAGCATCGTGGGCGGGGACAATCACGAGCTCGGGATGCATTTTCTGGAGCTTGTGCAGTAGGACGAGCTGGTCTCGCACGAGCTGGGCGTCGTCGTCGACCATGTTGCGTGAGACGAAGGGCTTTTCGGCAGGCCAGTCGACCCCTTCTCGGGCCCAGGCGGTGTCCCCGATGAAGAGGTATCGCTTGCCCGACGCGAGATTGACCAGGATGCCCAGGGAGCCTGGGGTATGGCCGGCAAGAGGAAGAAGCACCACGCTGCCGTCACCGAAGTAGTCTTTGCTCCACGGAAAAGGGCCGTACCTACCATCGGTGAGTTGGTGCTTTCGGATCTGTAGCTTCGCCTGGGCTTGGAGCTCACGGAAAAGCTTCCCCTCCTCTTCGGCTTGCCAGGCGTACTCGAGTTCTTCCTCCGTGAGCCACACGGGCACCTGGTCGCGAAGGTCAGCAAGACCGCTGATGTGATCCCAATGGCTATGGGTCAACCAGATCGCGCTGAGCCGACGTGGTTCGAGGCCACCCGCGTTCAACGCATCGACGGTTGGCTGGAGCAACGTGAGCTTTGAGACAACTTGCATCAAGAGCGGGATCGTTTTCAGATGAGCGTCGATCTCCCTGGCAGCGCCAGCATCGATGAGCACCTTGCCTTTCGGATGTTCGACGAGGAACGCTGCGACCGCACTGGTAAACCCAGTCGTGAACGATCCACCCCGGACGTTGAACGCCTCGAGGGCGGCGACCTCGGCGGTCGGGATCACCGAGACGGAAACACCTTTCACATTGGGCACCGGCGGCATGGGCACGCCGGGGGTATCCGACACCGCGAGCGGACGCTTCACGAACGTCCACCCCAACGCGGCGATCAGGGCCACAAGCGCTAGGAGAACGACGCGCGTCTTCAACGTTCGACTCTCATGAGGTGCACCTTACACGGAGCGCTCAGATCTGGTCGAGGGGCATCTCGCAGTCGTCGCGGAGGCGGCAATCTTGGCATTCAGCGCCGCGCCAGATGCGGTCGTAGCGATCTTGGATTTGGTCGATCGTTTGCTCGTCGGAGGTGACGATCCCCATTTCGAAGTTCCGTCGTCCGTCGCCTTTTGCGCCCAGGCCCGCGCCTGTCCAGTTCGCGCTACCGAGGTATGCGAGGCGAGCGTCGACCACGACGGTCTTGAGATGCACGCGGAGGCAGGTCCGCATTTCGATGCCGCCCTCGACCAGCTCGGGGCGCGCGTCGAAGCTTCGCCGAAACGCCCTCGACGGAGGGGCTGCATGCAACAGGCGAAGCTCCACCCCCTGCGCAGCAAGCTCTGCAAGTACGTCCAACACGCTTCTGTAGTTGCCTCGACGCCCGCGACGGCGCCCAGGGATCACGCGCGGGTCTTCAACCATCACGTCCTTGAGATTCGCCGTGGAGATCCACACGCTTCGCCGGGCATCGAGGACTGCGCTCATCACCTGATCGTAGTGTTCGCGGTCGGCAACGACCCGCAGCCGTACGGGTCGATCAGGAGGCAGCTGCATCCGTACGAGGATACGTCAGCAGGAATCCCGTTCCGAAAAAGGAGCCCTTGAGATGAGCTGTCGGCTCAGTGCGACCCAAAAACCGCTGCAAAAATCACAGGCTGGAGCTGCGTATCGTCAGCGCGCTGGCTCGTGCCCATGTCGGTGCTCAATCCGAAGAGTACGACAACAACAAAGAGAAGCACGTACCGCATGTCTACCCCCTTTCGCGGGCCTACATCGATGGCTGCGAGAATGATCCCACTTAATGAAGCGAAGGTAAAGGAAGGGGAAACGTCCGGTTTCGGGGACGCCCAAGGTAGGACTCTCGCGTTCCGCCGGCAGGGTGAGCGTGGTAGGAACGCGCTATGTACGTAGAAACCGAAGAACAACAGATGCTCCGCAGGCAGGTCGGCGAGATTGGCCGGAAGTACGGCCGCAAGTACTACGTCGACAAAGCCAAGGTGGGCGAGTCTCCGAAAGAGCTTTGGGACGAGCTCGGGAAGCAGGGGTTCATCGGAGTCAATACACCCGAGGAATACGGTGGAGGTGGCTTGGGGATCTACGAGCTGCAGATCGTGTGCGAAGAGCTCGCGGCCGCGGGCTGTCCGTTGTTGTTGTTGCTCGTGTCGCCGGCGATTTGCGCCACGGTGATCGCGCGCTTCGGAACGGACGCACAAAAGGAACGGTGGCTGCCAGGGCTCGCGTCGGGCGAAATGAAGATGGCGTTCGCGATCACCGAGCCCGATGCGGGGTCGAACTCACATCGCATCTCGACAGCGGGAACCAAGGACGGCGACGACTGGCTGTTGTCCGGCACCAAATACTACATTTCGGGTGCCGATGAGGCGGATGCCATTTTGGTCGTCGCTCGCACGGGCGGCGCCGAAGACGGGCGCGGACGTTTGTCCCTCTTCATCGTGGATGGTGATGCCGCGGGTCTCGAAAAGACGCTCATCCCGATGCAGATCCCAGGCGCTGATCGGCAGTACACATTGTTCTTTGACGAGGTTCGACTAAGCGCTGACCGCTTGCTTGGAAACGAGGGCCAGGGCCTCTCGCAGATCTTCGTCGGCCTCAACCCCGAGCGGATACTGGGCGCTGCGCTTGGCAATGGTGCCGCCCTCTATGCGATCGACGCAGCAGCCGGATATGCCAAGGAACGCGTGGTGTGGGACAAGCCGATCGCGACCCACCAAGGCATCGCGCATCCGATGGCGCAAGCCAAGATCGAAGTCGAGCTTGCTCGTTTGATGACCAAGAAGGCAGCGTGGTTGTTCGACCACGGCAAGGACGCTGGCGAAGCAGCAAACATGGCCAAATACGCCGCGGCCGAGGCTTCCCTAGCTGCGATCGATAACGCCATCCAAGTCCACGGCGGCAATGGCATGTCCGAGGAGTACGGCATCGTGTCGTTGTGGGCCCTAGCGCGCACGATGCGCATCGCGCCGGTCAGTCGGGAGATGATTCTGAACTTCGTCGCGCAACACTCGCTGGGATTGCCAAAATCGTATTGAGACCATTCGCGAGGGAGCAAGAATGAGGATCGACACGTTTAGTGGAGAGACCAACTGGAAGAGGTTGGCCGAGCAGGCACAGCGCGCCGAAGCGATCGGTTTCGACGGCTTTGCCATCCCCGAGATCACCGGCGACCCGTTCATTCATGCGGCCATCGTTTGCAACGCCACCGAGCGGATTCAGGCGCGCACTGCGATCGCGCTGGCGTTTCCGCGGAGCCCAATGGTCGTCGCCAACCAGTCTTGGGCGATCCAGGTCAACTCGGGCGGGCGGTTCGCGGTGGGCTTGGGGACGCAGGTCAAAGGCCACAACGAGCGCCGCTTCAGCACACCGTGGAAGGCGCCACGAAGCCGGATGGTCGAGTATGTGAAGTCCCTTCGCGCGATTTGGCGCTGCTGGGAGCTCGGCGAGCGACTCGACTATCAAGGCGAGCACTACCAGTTCACCCTGATGACGCCGGAGTTCACGCCTCCGAAATCCAACCTGCCGATGACACCGGTCTATCTTGCGGCGGTTCGACCGAAGATGATCGAATCAGCCGCTAGCGTTGCCGACGGGCTACGACTGCACGGCTTTTGCACCAAGAGATATCTGCAGGAAGTCGTCATGCCGGCTATCGATCGCGGGCTCGAAGCAGGTGGGCGTCCTCGAAGCGAGATCGATATCTGTGGTGGCGGTTTCATCATGACGGGCCCCGACGAAGAAACCGTCGCCAAGAACCGCGAGTGGGTGCGTTATCGCATCGCGTTCTACGGGTCGACGCGGACCTACGAGCCGGTCATGGCCCTCCACGGCTGGGAGGATCTCGCCGCCAAGCTCCACCAGATGTCGAAGACCGGGCAGTGGAAGCAAATGGCGGCTCAGATTCCCGATGAAGTGCTCGACGAGTTCGGGGTCTACGTCACCTATGACGAGCTCCCCAACGCAATCGAGGCACGCTTCGGCGGCATTTCGGACACGGTGGAGCTCGGTTTTGAAGAGAGCACTGACGTGGATTTCGCGCGCGACGTGATCGGGCGCGTACAAGGCATCGGGGCGAGCTTCGATGCGCCCTACCCGCACTATACCCCCTAAAAGTTAGGGATTGACATCTTGACCGATCGGTCTAGAGACGGGCTATGGCAAGTGTGGACACCCGGCAGCGGCTGATCGAGGCGGCGGCCCAGTTGGTGCACTCGCGGGGGTACAACGCTGTCGGAGTAAAGCACGTCTGCGAGGCCGCGGACGCCAACAAGGGGAGCTTCTATCACTTCTTCGACTCGAAGGAGGCGCTGATGGCAGCCGTGCTTGCCGAGCGTCGCGAGAAAATTCGGGCAGTCCGCGAAGCCCTTCCGCGGACCGCGCGCGCGATCGAGCAACTTCCGATGATGTACGACGCCGCCGCCCTCGGGATTCTCACGCAGTACCAAGAGTCTGGACACGTGCAGGGCTGCCCGATCGGCAGCGTCGGCGCCGAGATCGCCACCCAAAGCGAAGCGATCCGTCAAGCGGTGTGCGAAGCGCTCGACGAAATGACCGCCGCCGTCGAGCAGCTGGCGGAGCGAGCCGTCGAAGAAGGCGACCTCGACCGCGGGACAGACACCGAAGCCTTGGCCCAAAGGCTGCTCGCCTACGTGCAGGGCGCCACCTTGCTGGCCAAATCCAAGAATGATCCCACTGTCATGCAGGAGCTCAAGAACGGCTACCTGCAATTGCTAGGACTCGATCCCAATCACCCCCAACGTCAGAGATCGACATGACCGGACCCACCATGCCGACGAACGGCCGCCGTGTCCAAGCTTACATCGACTTCTTGTTCAAATGGCGATGGCTCGTCCTCCTCGGTACGCTCGGCATCGGAGCACTCGCAGCAAGCGGGGGACGCTTCATCGAATTCAAGAACGACTATCAATACTTCTTTCGCGAGGATAATCCGCAACTGCGGGCCTTCGAAGACCTGCAGGAGATCTACACCAAGAACGACAATATCCTGATCGTCGTCGCACCGGACTCGGGCAAGGTGTTCGAGCCCGACACACTGGCTGCCGTCGGTGAGATCACCGACCGCGGATGGCAACTGCCGTTTGCGACACGCGTCGACTCGATCACCAACTTCCAGTATTCGCACGCCGAAGAAGACGACTTGATCGTCGACGACCTGGTCGACCTCGAGCGAGAATACACACCCGACGAGCTCGTTGAGCTACAAGCGATCGCCCTCGCGGAGCCGCTTCTCAAACGCCGGTTGATTTCGGACGACGCCCATGTCACCGCGATCTTCGTCCGACACACCCTTCCCCGAGAGAAATCCGACGAGGCAACCCACGCGGCGCTCGCCGTGCGCGAGCTCGCTGCCGACATCGAGAACAAGTACCCGGGCCATTCGGTGTACCTCACCGGCGGCGTGATGCTGTCGAACGCATTCTTCGAAGCGTCGGTTCAGGACCTGTCGACCCTAGTGCCGCTCATGTACTTCGTTCTCCTGGTCACCGCGATCCTATTCCTGCGTTCGTTCTGGGGGATGATGGTCACCCTGGTGATCATCCTGCTCTCGGCGTCCACGGCGATGGGGATCGCAGGATGGTTGGGTATCCCGATCACCCCACCTAGCTCGTCGGCGCCCACGGTGATCATGACTCTTGCTGTCGCGGACAGCATTCACCTCCTCGTCACGCTCTTTCAATCGATGCGCAAAGGATTGAGCAAGAAGGAGGCGATGACGGAGAGTCTCCGAATCAACCTAGGCCCCGTGTTTCTGACCAGCCTCACCACCGCGATCGGTCTCCTGGGCCTCAATTTGAGCGACGTTCGCCCTTTCAATGATCTCGGAAACATCGCGACGATGGGTGTCATCGCTGCGTTTCTTTACACCCTCGTGGTGTTGCCACCCTTGGTTGCGATTTTCCCGATCCGAGCGAGCAAGAAGCCCGTCACGGAGCGTCCGTCTCCGGTCGTCAACCTCGGCGAGTTCGTCATCGCCAAGCGAAAGGGCCTCCTGTGGTCTGGCGCCATCGCGATCGCGTTCCTCAGCGTGATGGTCACTCGCAACGAGCTCAACGACGAGTTCGTCAAGTACTTCGACGAGAGCTTTGCCTTCCGGACCGACACCGACTTCACGAGCGAAAACCTCTCCGGCATCTACACCATGGAGTTCTCGCTCGGTTCTGGCGAAGAAGGCGGAATCTCCAACCCGGACTACCTCGCGAATGTCGACGCCTTTGCCGACTGGGCGAGACAGCAGCCCGACGTCCAACACGTCTTCACGATCACCGATACGTTCAAGCGTCTCAACAAGAACATGCACGCAGACGATCCCGAGTGGTACGCCTTGCCCAAAGAGCGCGACCTCGCCGCGCAGTACCTATTGCTCTACGAGATGTCCCTTCCGTATGGGCTCGACCTCAACGACACGATCAACATCAACAAGTCGTCGACCCGGTTGATCGTCACCTGCGACAACGTGACGGCGGTCCGCATGCGCGAGCTCCAGGCCCAATCAGAAGCCTGGCTGCGCGCCAACACCCCCGAAACCATGTGGACCGTCCCCGCGTCCACCAACCTGATGTTCTCGCACATCTCCGAACGCAACATCAAAAGCTCACTCCTCGCGTCCTTCATCGCCCTCGGTCTGATCGCCATCATCCTCGCAATCGCGTTCCGAAGCGTGAAGTTCGGCGCGCTGAGCATCCCGCCCAACTTGACCCCCGCGTTGATGGCGTTCGGGATCTGGGGGATGACGACCGGGACAATCAACGTCGGCAACGCGATCGTCACCACCATGGCACTCGGCATCATCGTCGATGACAGCGTCCACTTCCTGAGCAAGTATCTCCGCGCACGGCGTGAGGGCGGGATGAGCTCAGAAGAAGCTGTCCGCTACGCGTTTTCGACCGTCGGCACCGCCCTCGTGGTGACCTCGTTCATCCTGGTCTCCGGTTTCCTCATACTCACCCTTTCCCCGTTCGGCCTCAATGCTGGTATGGGGCTCTTGACCGCCATCGTTCTACTCGTCGCCCTCGGCGCCGACCTCTTGTTCTTGCCCCCGCTGCTCATGCAGATCGACAAAGTTCCCAGCTTGTCTTCAGAGTCCGTTCCCTCGCCCATCGAGGCACCTGCCCAATGACTGCGACAAGGAGAAGTTCGATGAAGCCTTCCGTTGCCCCATTTGTGCTCGCTGCGATCCTCGTCCCGACCCTGGCCCTCGCCGGCCCTGCCGAAGACAAGGGCCTGGAGATCGCCAAAGAAGCCGACCGTCGGGACACCGGCTTCGCCAACACCACAGCGGACATGGTGATGATTCTGCGCAACAAACGCGGTCAGGAAAGCAAGCGCGAGCTCGAGATCCGCACGCTCGAAGTCGATGGCGACGGTGACAAGTCGATGACCGTCTTTCACACCCCTCGCGATGTTCGTGGAACCGCGCTGCTGACGTACTCACACGGAGTGAAACCCGATGAACAATGGCTGTACCTCCCCGCTCTGCGCCGAGTGAAGCGCATCGCATCGAACAACAAGTCGGGGCCTTTCATGGGCTCCGAGTTCGCATACGAAGACCTATCGTCGCAAGAAGTCGAGAAATACAAGTACAAGTACATCAAAGACGACGAGATCAAGGGCATCGATTGCTTCCTCATCGAGCGCTACCCCGTCGACAAGGACTCCGGCTACACCAAGCAACAGGTGTGGCTCGACAAAGACGAATACCGCGTTCGGAAGATCGACTACTACGATCGCAAGGGCGAGCTCCTCAAGACGCTCACGCCCAGTAAGT
This sequence comes from uncultured Coxiellaceae bacterium, assembly GCA_964194675.1. Lineage (GTDB taxonomy): Bacteria > Myxococcota_A > Polyangia > Polyangiales > Houyiibacteriaceae > SG8-38. The sequence goes on from CAXMND010000104.1 coordinate 31,707, forward strand.
ACGGGAAGTTTCTCGGCAAGTACTGGCGCGCGCACAAGATGAAGATGGTCAACCACCAAACCGGAAAGAGCACCGAGCTCACCTGGAGCAACTACAAGTTCAAGACCGGCCTCCGGGACGGCGACTTCACCCGAACGCGCTTGACGCAGGTGCTCTAGCTAAAGACCGACGCGACGGAGTCCAACCAATGCGTGTCTCGTTCGTCGTGGGTTTGTTGAGTGGCACTCTCTGCCTCGGCGGGGCAAGCCGTGCGCTCGCGCAGGACACGGAAGAAGCCGAGACGCCGGCCGAGCGCATGGAAGAAGCCGACCAGAAGGCGCGCGAGCTTCAAGAACCAGCCCCCGAAGCGGAAGAGCTCGAGCTCACGAGCCCCACGACGACCGAAGCAGAGGTCGAGTGGGAGGACACGGAAGAACCCACCGAGGAGGAGGGAGAGGAAGCGCGCGAAACATTCGGTGACCGTTTCAAACGCGGAGACCTCTTTGGGTACTTCGACGTTCAAGGCCGCTTCTTCCCGCAATCCGCCGCCTCCCCGGTGCCAGGGGTGCCCGCACCAAACGACTATTGGTTCAACGGCTCGCTCGCCTGGGAGCCCGGGTTCTTCATGAACATCACCGACAACATGAACTTCGAGCTCATCTTGTTCGGCCGGGTCGACCAACACGACCGTAACCGCACCCACGGCGACATCCGCGAGGGCTTCTTCGAGCTCTTCTTCGACGAGTGGACATTCGGCTTCGGTGTCCACAAAGTGTTTTGGGGCGTCACCGAATCGCGCCACTTGGTCGACATCATCAACCAAACCGACCTCGTCGAAGACTTCGATACCGACATCAAGCTCGGCCAGGCGATGGTCACCACGTCGTATACGAACGACAAAGCAGGCGCTTTCAGCCTCTACGTCATGAGCTGGGCGCGCCCACTGGTGTTTCCGAGCCCCCGGGGCCGTCCCAGTCTCCCGATTCCAGTCGACAACGACCTCCGCGTCTACCAATCGCGCCTCAGGCAGGGCCAGATCGATACCGCGTTCCGGTGGTCGCACGCGATGGGCGGCTTCGATTGGGGCCTGAGCTACTTCTTCGGCACCGCCCGCGACCCGCAACTCTTTGCCGTCACCGACGCCGCCGGCAATCCCGTCGCGTTTCAGCCGGTCTACGAGCTCATCCACCAAGGAGGGCTCGACGTGCAGTACACCATCGAAGGTTGGCTTTGGAAGGTCGAAACGATCGTCCGTGGCGGCCAAGGCCCGACGTTCGGCGCCGTGACGGGAGGATTCGAGTACACCTTCTTTCAGGCGCACGGCAGCATCGTCGATGTCGGCGTCATCCTCGAATACAACTACGACGGCAGGGACAACAACACCTTCATCCTGTTCAACAACGACTTCTTCACCGGCATTCGTCTTTCCTTGAGCGATGTCGGCAGCACCGAGTTTCTGGTTGGCTCGTTCATCGACACCAAAGACGGCTCGGTCTTCATCGCGGCCGAGGCTGCACGTCGCTTCGGGGACAACTGGAAAATTTTGCTCGAAGGCCGCGGCTTTATCCCGCAGGCCGGTAACATCCTCGAGGTCTTCCAGAACGATGCGCAGATTCAGGTCGACATCGAGTACCACTATTAGGCGATAGCGTACACTAGGGCGTCAGATCGGATGGTTCGTGGGCCAGCTCACAACTTTCCAGATGTCGAGCTGAGATCCTCGTGAAGTGTCGCGCGTCTTTGATGGAATGGAGATAAAACTCATGGGCAACGGCCCTCCGGATTTGCCAGAATCTGTGAGGAAGCCGGAGGCAAGGATGCAAGAACCGACGAGGTCTGACTCCCTCACTACCCAGTTGAGAGAGCTCGACAGTCTTCAGGAAACTCGCGTTCGCGAGGAAGAGGAAGCACGACTCAAGGCGGCCGAGGAGGCGCGACGCCGCGAGGAAGAGGCAGCCCAACGCCGGCGCGAAGAAGAAGAAGCCCGGAGCCGCGCGGAGGAAGAAGCCCGGATGGCCGAAGAGCAGGCCCGCCGTAACGAGGAGGCGCGGCGACTGCAAGTCGAAAAGGACGCCGAGCTTCGGGTGCAGCTGCAAGAAGAGGCGAAAGCGCGGGCGGAAGAGCAGCAGCGCTTGCTCGCGCATGAAAAGGAAATGGCGGCCATTCGAGCCGTCGAGAAACGGAAGACTCGCACCAAGCGTATGGTCGTCGCGGGCCTGGCGTTTGTGCTGATCGGCGGAGCGGGTGGCTATGTCTTCGGGGTGAAGCCGGCCCTCGAGCAAAAGGCGCTCGAAGCGGAAAGCGCCCGGCAGGCGCAGCAACTGGCGCTCCAAGAAAAGGAGCGCGCGGAAGAGGATTTGGTCGATGCGAAGCAGCGCGCC
>CAXMND010000105.1:0-5452 GCA_964194675.1 uncultured Coxiellaceae bacterium
TATTCGAACGGTGCAAGCATGTGCGCGGTTGGTCCGGGCTGTATGCGGTCACGCCGGATCGCAGCGGAATTGCAGGACCGATCGGCGGCTTCACCAACCTCTTCGAGGCGCACTCGTTTACAGGGCGAGGCGTGATGCAGAGCTACGGAATCGCAACGGCCTTGGCCGAGTGGATCGACCTCGGCAGTCCGTCCCGCGCAATTGCGGCGCTCACCCGCGACCGTTTCTCGGATCCAAACCAATGGCTGGTCGAGGACTTACACATCTAGCGTCAGCGGTGCTCACGATCATGCTTGCAGCCTCAGCGGGCTGCGACCGCAGCGGTCCGAAAAATCACGACTCAACCGGCGCGGTGAACGAAAGCCGGGCTCGCCACCCGTATGACGCCGGGAACAACACGTCCGAGGAGAACAAAGAGCTAGCTCGCTACCTGATCCGCGAGAATTACCCCCAGTGGAACGGCTCGGGTCAACTACAGTGTCTCGATAACCTCTGGCAGAAGGAGAGCGACTGGAATCATAGAGCGGTGAACAAGCGCACCGGCGCGTGCGGCATTCCGCAGTCCTATCCGTGCAACAAGATGGTCAAATGGGGCGAGACGTACGGGGTCGACTACCGTCGCAATCCCTGGCCACAGATCGCCTGGGGCTTGCAGTACATCGAGAAACGATACCGAACGCCGTGCGCAGCATGGAAGCGATTTCAGCGTGGGGGCGGCTACTAGGCCTCGGTGTGGGAGCGCACGCTGATGCAAATACGGGGCTCTTTCGGCATGCGCGCAAGACACGACAAAGTAGTATACCGACCCAGGGGCCTACTGGTTTGGCGAGTCCGACGAGCAGAGAATGGGTGTGTCCGATGCACCCGGAGATCGTGAGGGACGCCCCGGGCGACTGCCCCAAGTGCGGGATGGCCCTCGAGCCTAGCGTCGTGAGTCTGGACGAGGACCAAGATGCGAACCCTGAGTTGCGCGACATGACGCGTCGGTTCTGGATCTCCGTGGCATTGACTGTTCCGCTTCTCATCGTCGCGATGGGCGACATGCTTCCCGGTCACCCGATCTCGAAGCTGGTCGGGGAGGGCAATCGCGTGTGGATCGAGCTGGCGCTGGCGACGCCAGTGTGCCTCTGGTCCGCGTGGCCTTTCTACGTTCGGTTCGTCAGCTCGCTTCGAAACCGTCACCTCAACATGTGGACCTTGATCGGGCTCGGTGTTGGAGCGTCGTACGGGTACAGTATGGTTGCCGCAGTTTTTCCCGACATCTTCCCGCTGTCTTTTCGAGACGCGTCCGGCGAGGTTGCCGTCTATTTCGAGGCGGCAGGAACGATCGTCACCCTCATTTTGCTCGGGCAGGTGCTCGAGCTTCGCGCGCGAAGTCGCACCGGAGCAGCGATCAAAGAGTTGCTGGGTTTGGCGCCAAAGACGGCCAGGCGCATCCTTCCCGGTGGCGTCGAGGAAGACGTGTCACTCGACATCGTGCAGGTCGGCGACCGTCTGCGGGTGCGCCCCGGTGAAAAAGTGCCGGTCGACGGCATCGTGCTCGAAGGGACGAGCTTGATCGACGAGTCGATGGTGAGCGGAGAGCCGGTACCGGTTTCGAAGGGGCCAGGCGATGCGGTCACTGGAGCGACCGTCAATGGAACTGGCGCGCTCTTGATCAAGGCGGAAGCGGTAGGCGCGGACACCCTGCTTTCGAGGATCGTGGCGATGGTGTCCGAGGCACAGCGGAGCCGCGCGCCGATTCAAAAGCTCGCCGACGTGGTGGCAGGATACTTCGTCCCTGCCGTGTTGGCTGCTGCGGTGGTGACGTTTGTAGTGTGGAGTATCGTCGGCCCGGACCCCAAGATGGCGCATGCGCTAGTGAGCTCGGTGGCTGTCTTGATCATCGCGTGCCCTTGCGCGCTCGGCCTCGCCACGCCCATGTCGATCATGGTCGCTACGGGCAAGGGCGCGTCCGCGGGGGTGCTCTTCAAGAACGCCGAGGCGATCGAGGTGATGCGGAAGGTCGATACGCTCGTAGTCGACAAGACGGGCACGCTCACCGAAGGAAGACCGGCGCTCGTCAAGGTGGAGTGTGTAGGCGAAGTCGATCAACCTACGTTGCTGAGCCTGGCCGGGAGTCTCGAGCGGGCGAGCGAGCATCCTCTCGCAGAAGCCATCGTCACCGGCGCAACGCAACGTGGTGCAACCCTGGACTCCGTTGATCAATTCGAATCCGTGACGGGAAAGGGGGTGAGGGGCCGCGTGCAGGGTCGAGAGGTCGTGCTCGGAAATCACTTGCTACTCGAGGACCACCAGATCGATAGCACTCCACTGATGGCGGAGGCCGACATTGCCCGAGGTGACGGCCAAACCGTGATGTTCGTCGGCATCGACGGCAAGGCTGCTGGAATCCTCGGCGTCGCGGACCCCATCAAGGAGAGCACCCCCGAGGCGATCGCGGCGTTCCATGATGCCGGCATCCGCGTGGTCATGCTCACCGGGGACAACGTCAAGACCGCCGAGGTCGTCGCCTCCAAGCTGTCGATCGATGAGGTCGTCGCGGATCTGCTCCCCGACCAAAAAGCCGAGGTCGTGAGGCGGATTCAGGATGATGGGCATGTCGTGGCGATGGCCGGAGACGGGGTCAACGATGCTCCCGCGTTGGCTCAGGCACATGTGGGAATTGCAATGGGTACGGGCACCGATGTTGCGATGGAGAGTGCTGGGGTCACCCTCGTCAAAGGAGACCTTCGCGGCATCGTCCGTGCCCGGAGACTCAGCACCGCGACGATGAACAATATCCGCGAAAACCTGTTCTTCGCGTTCGTCTACAACGCACTTGGGATTCCTGTTGCGGCCGGCGTGTTCTACCCGGTATTCGGTCTGCTTCTGAGCCCCATGATCGCCGCCGCAGCCATGAGCTTCAGCTCGGTGTCGGTGATCTCGAATTCACTTCGTTTGCGACGCGTCAAGATCTAGCATCCACAACGGTGCTCTTTTTCAATCCGGCTTCAGCATGACGATGGACCCCGCGTTTCTAGCCTTCTTGGTCGTTGTATTCGGCGCTTACACGGTGCAAACGGCGACGGGATTTGGGAGCACGCTCATTTGCGTCACGTTTGGTGCACATCTCCTCGGCCTCGAAGAGGTGATTCGCCTCGCTGTTCCGATCTCGTTCTTGCAGACAGGGTACATCGTCGTCCGCCATGGCGACGGGATTCAGTGGCGGCTCCTCATTCGACGTGTGCTTCCGCTGATGGCCGTCGGCATGGGGATCGCGTTCGTTCTCTTGGCGCGGGTTCGAGGATCTTGGCTAGGCCTGCTGTTTGGGGTGATCGTCCTTGCGCTCTCCGCGCGTGACCTTCATCGCCTCCGCTCCGCGAATCCGGAGGCGCTCGACACCCCGATTTCGCGACCCGCGTCGGTTGCTGCGCTTCTTTCCGCAGGCATCATTCACGGTATCTACGCCTCGGGGGGACCGATGCTCGTTTACGCGATCGGTCGCGAGGGCCTCACGAAAAAGGCCTTTCGCAGCACGCTGAGCATGCTCTGGATCGTGCTGAACGCGGTCCTGGTCGGTCGCTTCCTCTTGTTGGGCGCCTACGATCGTTCGGTGGTTCAAGCTCTCCTGCTGCTGCTTCCCGCCGTTCCACTCGGAATCCTTGCCGGCGAGTGGGTTCACCACAAGGTCGACGATCGACGCTTCAAGATAGCGGTTCTGTGCCTCCTCATTGCGGCTGCAATCTCGCTGATCGTGCGATATAGTCCGCAGCTCTTCTAAGCGGAGGAAGGCGGACCCCATGTACGACCTGAAGATCGTTGGCGGTACTCTCGTGGACGGAACGGGAGGAGACCGATACACCGGTGACGTTGGCGTCAAGGATGGGAAGATCGTGGCAGTCGGTAGGTGCGACGAGAGCGCTTCCGAAACCATCGATGCAAGTGGGGCAATCGTTGCGCCCGGGTTCATCGATATCCATACACACTACGACGGGCAGATCAGCTGGGATGAAGAGCTCGCGCCATCGTCGATCCATGGGGTGACCACGTGTGCGATGGGTAACTGTGGCGTCGGCTTTGCTCCTGTGCGGCCGACCGATCATGCGAAGCTCATCGAGCTCATGGAAGGGGTGGAAGACATCCCGGGCACGGCTCTCGCGGAGGGGATCACCTGGGATTGGGAGAGCTTTCCAGAGTATATGGATGCTCTCGACCGGATGCCGCACACGATCGACTTTCTCAACCACGTCCCGCACGACGCGCTTCGCGTCTACGTAATGGGCGAGCGCGCCGGGTATGACCAAGTCGCCACTGTCGAAGACATCGCGGAGATGCGTCGACTGCTCCGCATTGCGCTCGAGGCGGGTGCGATCGGCTTCAGCACGGGTCGAAGCGACAACCATCGCAGCGCCGTCGGCGATTGGACCCCCTCCTCCGAAGCGAGCGGTGACGAGCTCGCAGGTATCGCGGAGGCGTTCGTCGGCTTGAACCACGGTGTCCTGCAAGCGGTGAACGATTTCAACATTCTCCACGGCGACGAGCATTTCGAGGCCGAGTGGGCCGTGCTCGAGCAGATGCTCGATGCTGCCGGCGGACGCCCGATGAGTGTTTCGACCATGCAACGGGATCACAGCCCCGAGCAGTGGAAGTGGATCCTGGACCGCGCGACGAAGTGCACCGAAAAGGGCTACGACGTTCGATGCCAAGTCGCTTCGCGCGGGATCGGAGTGATGCTCGGCCTCCAGGCGACGTTCCATCCCTTCATGGGCTTTCCGAGCTACAAGGCGATCAGTCATTTGCCGCTCGCCGAGCAGGTCGAGGCCATGCGCAACCCCGAGCTCAAGGCGCGGATGATTCAAGAGAAGAGCGATCCGGTTTCCGGAGACGGCAGCATGCTTCCGCCACTCGCGGACTACTTCTTGTCCAATCTGGCGATGGTCGCGATGCGTCTTTTCCGGCTCGGCGAGGATCCGAACTACGAGCCGCCCGCGCAGGAAAGCTTCGGGATAAAGGCGATGAGCAAGCAAGAGCCCGTGCTCAGCCTCATCTACGACGCCATGCTCGAGGAAAACGGGGAGGCGCTTCTCTACTTTCCCGTCTACAACTACACGGGCATGAATCTCGATGCCGTGCACGAGATGCTCATCCACCCCCGTGCGCTTCCCGGGTTGAGCGACGGGGGTGCGCACGTTGGTACGATTTGCGACGCAAGCTTTACGACCTTTCTATTGACGCATTGGGCACGCGACCGAGAGCAGGGACGGATCCCGCTTGAACGCGTCATTCAAATGCAAGCGCATGATACTTCCCGCTTCATAGGATTGACCGACCGCGGGCTCCTCGCGCCCGGGCAACGCGCCGATATCAACATCATCGACTTCGATCGACTGAAACTGTTGCGTCCGGTCATGCTCAAAGACTTGCCCGCCGGTGGCCAGCGTCTGATGCAGTACGTGGACGGGTACGTTGC
>CAXMND010000106.1:0-10336 GCA_964194675.1 uncultured Coxiellaceae bacterium
GCGCGCTTCTCCATAGCTGGCAATCTAGAGGCGACAATGCGGAATCCCGAGCGCGGGCCAGGCGTTGCCCCTGCCGCATGAGGAAGGATGCTCAATTGCCAGAATTCACAATCACTCGTCAGATCGGTGCCCCCGTTGAAAAGGTGTGGGAGGTCCTCAACGACTTCGGCGGCATCCACAAATGGAGTCCCGGCGTCACTGCCTCCGAGCTGACGTCGGAAGGCCCCGTGGCCGAGGGGAGTACCCGGCACTGCGACTTCGCTCCGTTCGGGGGCGTCAACGAACGTATCGAGCGGTACGAGCTACGTGAGCGGTTGACTGTCAACCTCTTTGAAACGTTCAAGCTCCCTATCTCGGGCGCGATTGCCGACTTCAACATCGCACCGAACGATGGCGGCACCGAGTTGAACCTCCACTACAGCTACACGCCGAACATGTTGGGTCGTCTCGTCAAGGGCTATACCGACAAGCAAATGCGCAAGGGCATTGCCGGCTTGGCGAAGGGTCTCCAGATAGAGAGCGAACGTATCCACGCCGCCTAGCCGTGTCAGAATCGTCGAAGTCAACCATGGGGGTTGACAGCAGCGCCTACATAGAAGGCGGCGGCGAGTGGAAACCCAGCAGTGACATCGATTAGTTTTCGAGTGCACCCTCTGGTCGCGCTGTTTTTGGTTGCCTGCACCGGCTCCAACGGCGGGAACGAGGCGACACGGCCGTCGCGCGGCATCGCATTCCCGACCTCCTGTAGCAGTACGACCCAGGCGCGGTTCGGGAAGGGCGTGTTTCTGCTCCACAACATGATGTACAAACAGGCGTACGCGGAGTTCGAATCGGCCGCGCAGGTTGATCCAGAATGCGCCATGCTGCATTGGGGCATCGCAATGTCCCAGTTCCAACCGAAGTGGCCGGGTGATCCGACGGAAGACGCACTGAGAACCGGTGCGGCTGCGGTCGAAAGAGCCCGCTCGATGGTGGCCAGGACAACCGATCGCGAAAACGGCTACATCGAAGCGGTGGGCGCCTACTACGAGAATTGGCAGAACAGGGACCGCAGCGCGCGCAAGGCGAGCTGGCGCGAGGCCCAGGGGAGACATGCAGCCGCGCACCCGGGGGACTCGGAGGCACAGATCTTCCTCGCGCTGGCCCAGCTCACTACGTCCGATCCATACGACAGGGCCTATGCCCAGGATCTCAGAGCGGGGGAGGCGTTGGAGAAGATCCGCGAGCAACGCCCGGAGCATCCGGGGCTGATGCATTACCTCCTGCACGCCTACGACAATCCCGTCCACGCGGAGCGCGGCGTCGCGGCCGCCCAGGGCTACGAAGCTGTCGCCCCCGACGCCCCGCACGCGCTCCACATGCCGAGTCATATCTATGTGCGGCTCGGCAACTGGGAGCAGGTGATCTTCTGGAACATCCGCTCACGCGACTCTGCCACGCGTCAGCCGCTCCCGGATGGCAAGATGTCGAAACATCTTCTCCACGCTCTCGACTATCTCGTCTACGGCTACTTGCAGGTGGCCGATGACGAGAGTGCCAGACGGGAGGCAGCGAAGGTGAACGCGCAGACCGGGTGGGAGCCCAATAGCGGGCCTGGAGCGTACGCCCTGGCTGCAGTGCCGGCGCGGTTCGCCATCGAGCGCCGTGCGTGGAAGGAGGCGGCCGCTCTCCCGGCGCGTTCCATCCCCTACGTCTGGGATCGCTACCCGTGGGCGGAAGCGATCACGTACGCTGCACGGGGCCTCGGAGCGGCACACGAGGGGAACATCGAGGCGGCGCAGCGGTCGATCGTCGAGCTGGACCGGCTCAAGGGGCTCATCAAAGAGAGTTGGTGGCAGCGCCGGATCCAACTGGAGCGGGACGTGATCTCCGGCTGGGTTGCGCACAGACAGGGCATGGCGGACGAAGCGGTCAAGCGGATCAGTCACGCAGCTGAGCAGGAGCTGGCAGCCGGAAAGCTGTCCGTCGAGCCGGGACACACGATGTACGCGATCGAGCAACTGGGTGAGCTGCTGCTCGAGCTCAAACGACCCAAAGAAGCGCTCGAGGTATTCCAGCGCTCGCTTGAGGACTCGCCGCGGAGATTCCACTCGCTGGCTGGTGCAGGCAAGGCAGCCGAGATGGCCGACATGCAGAAGGAGGCGGTGGAATACTACACCACGCTCACCAAGATAGCGGTCGACGGCAACAAACGACCCCAGACCAAACATGCCGCGGGCTTTCTCGCGAAGATAAGAAGAAGATCTGACCCAGGTTGAGCGGAGAAAGTAAGATTGTCACACAACCTGTTGGCCTAGGTGACCGCCTGTGCGGTCGGTGGCGTTCTCTATGGACGTCGTTCCGGCCACTTCAATGGTGTACGATGTGCTGCTTTGAAAGCCGGCTCCGGAATTGAGGATTCCGATGTTCTGTCGATGTTTCCCACACTTGTGTGGAAGGCAAAGCTCAAGGAAGAGCTGTATCAGCGGATCAACCGTACGATTCTTGGGCGACTCGACCAGCTGAGGGCATCACAGCCTCCTCTCCGCCCCGGAAGTGGCTGGCAGTCGGGTCAAGATCTACACACGATGGAGGGGTTCGATGAACTCGTCCAGGCTGTAAATACGATGGCCGAGCGCATCTTGGAGTTCTTGAAGATCGGATATGAGCGTTTCGAAATCACTGCATGCTGGGCGAACGTGTTGGCACCCGGTGCTTCACACAAAATACACGCGCACCCGAACAACTACCTCAGCGGCATCTACTACGTGAGCACGTTCGACAGTGCGAACACCGTGAATTTTCACGATCCGAGACCGCAAACAGGAGTGGTGAGACCCCCAGTGACCGAACTCACCGGCGGCAACACCGACCAGGTCGTCGTACAGGTCGAGGACGGCACCATGCTCTTTTTTCCGGCTTGGCTCGAGCACTCAGTAGACGCCAACCAGAGCAAACAAGAACGGATCAGCGTCAGCTTTAATGTCATGTTTTCGTCATTTACCGAGACCATGAGCAAGCCGCTTTGGTGAAGCTCGATAGGGACCCCCGAGCGCGACGAGGAACATGACGCTCTTGCCCGCAGCGTGTGGACCGAAGAACTCGGTAACCTCGTCATCGAAGAACGTCAGGCCACTCGCACCGAAGCGCTGTGCATAGGCAGCCAGGTACATCCGCCCTCCGGTGATCCCTCCCTCGAGCTGCGCTGCCCGATACCCACGATTGCCGAAACGGGCCAGCACCGAACCGAGGTCGGTGAGGCTGTAGACGTCCACCGCCGCATCGGCAGCAAGCTTTTGGTCCAGACCGAGACGGCCGGCCACCTCGCGGGAATCTCCCTCACGTAGGAGCTCGAGCGACTGCTCGCAGCGGCGATAGTAGTAGGCACCAGCTGGCAGCCCACGCACGTCGTTTACGATCAGGTAGAGATCGAGGAGGGAGGCGCCAGCCGGACCCAGAAAGTCTGCAGGGACCCCTCGCGTGGAGCGATCCAGCACCGTGGAAAGATCACCAAAGGACAGAGACCACGTCGGATCGAACGCCCTCGTCGATCCGCGTTTGCGAATGACCTCCTCCAAAGAGGTCGGGGCCAGGTCCGAATCCTGCTTCGGTCGCAGAGGGTGAAGCGAACCGGTTGTTTTTCGCTCCGCGTTCGCCGGATTGGACCCGCGCCATAACGCGGCCTCGGCGCCGTCCGCCAATGCAGAGGCCGCGTGAGCCGCGCGAATCTTGGGATAGTCCACCTCGGAACGCGAGAGCGGTTCGGTCTGTAGCCGCAGCTCTGATACCTCAGGTGCTGGCGGGGCTCGCTGACGCGATCGTCCCAGAGGCACCATAGTGAGCGTGCCCTCCCTCAAGGGATCAAGCCCAAGGAGTTTCTCGACGGGGCGATCAGCGTATCCGATCACGACGCTTGGCTCGAGGTCCTCCACTGCGGCCGCGGCAAGGAGATTCGCGTGAAGCGTTCCCCCGTCCCAAAAGCAGTGCCGGTAGGCCCGTGCCTGGTACTTCCACGCATTTCGCCAGTACGTTGACGCGCTCACTACCACCACCGGCGCCCGGATGATCTCAGGGTTCTCCCCGGACGCCTCCACGAGGAGCCTACGATAGTCGCCTGTCCGAAGCTGGCGCAGCGCGAAATCGTGCGGTCCGAAGTGGTAGACGCCATCGGGCAGATCGTCGAGTCCACCTGTGACGAGGTAGAGATCCACGTGATAGAGGGCGCCCGTGTTCGCGTACGCGCGGAATGCCATCGCCCCGTTCGCATGGCGCTTCCACCTGGTGATCCCAGCCCCGAGATAAAGAACCCGCGACAGCGCGGCCAGGTCGGGAATCCGCGCATCATGGCCGGAAACAGCTCGAGGATCAGAAGAACGTGATATCGCCTCGAGCGCAGAAACCTTGCGCGCGGCAAGATTCTTCGCAAGGGGGATGGGCTCCAGGTCGGGATAGATTTTGAAGGGCAACGGCTGGTTGGCCCAATCGAGGAAGTGGCTGTTGGCCTGAATGCTCCGCTCGCTGTGCTTAGTCGCCTCGTGGTAGTCGAGCGCAGCCTGTATGTCGCGGTTGCCCATCTCAGTCCGGAGGGAAACTCGCCACCAGCTCCTGGAGGCGCTCGCGGCCGCCCTCCCCGATCGGTACCCCATCGCCCACGAGCACAGCGTCGAAATCAAGCTCGAGGAGCGTTCGAACGCTCGCGCGCAAGTGCCGCGGATCGTCCATTACACGCTCGGGCAAGAACGACAAGCGTCCAGGCGGGTTTCCGATCACGGCATCTCCAACGATCAGCAGCCGGCGCGTGGCGTCGTGCAGTGCGACCTCGCCCGCCGACTTCCCAGGGACACCGACGATCGTGAAAGGCCCTACGTGTTGCCCAACCTCGAGCTCGGCATCGATCGGAGTGCCGCGCTCCGACGCGTAGGCTGCGTCGGCGGGATGGATGGCTACTTGGGCGCCCGTCCGTTCTCGCACTCGGTTCGCCGCACGGGCGTGATTGCGATTCGTGATCAGGATCTGAGCGACCCCTTCCTTGGAGAGTCGATCGAGCACCTCATCGGTTGGCTCGACGGGGTCGATGCAGAAGTTTCCGCCGTCGCTCAGGACAAGCGTTCCATTAAAGTCGTAGCCGTGGGGTTCTGAGAACCAGGGCCACGTGAGGATACCTGCCATGAACTCGCGCACGCCGCGATCTATACACCGCTTTGACCTTGGCGGCTCGCGGCGAGCGGCTTCCACTAAGAGCATACCCACAATAAGGAGCCGTCTTGAGAGGGTTGCCTAAATCATATATACATATTATATATAACATATGGACAAGTTAGCCGAGATCTTTCTGGCGCTCGACCAATGGGTTGCCCGCGAGAACGTTCGGGCTCGGGCCCAAGGAACGCCTGCATACAGGCGTTGCAGCGTTCGTGTGCTCGGTCAGTCGGCCCTCTGGGCCGCCGGGGTCGACCTCGCACTCACCGCCACGCAAGACCTCGATGCGTACGGAGACTACGAGTGGGCGGTTCAGCGAGAGCTCGAACGTTTGCTCGCGGAGAATGGCAAGGTTCTGGACCCCCACGGTCACGAAGTGTGGATGCCGAGGGAGACCCGATACGACCCGCTCTACCAGGGGACGTTTGTTGAGGCGCTTGTCGCCGATGCCGATGCCGTCTTGATCTCGAAAGCGCTGAAAGCGGCGGAGAAGAACAGGGCGTTGGTCACCGAGTATCTCGCGAAAGGCGCCAGCGAGCGGTTTTTCGAGCTGGCGCGGAAGTACCGCGTCGATCTGGAGCAGTTCGTATGACGCATACACCAAACGACTTACAAACACGAGCGCGCAAACGGCATCGAGCGCTGCGGCGCAAGCATCGAGATCCGCGTTTCCGAAGTGTGATCGGTCGGTTCGTGGAAGAGGGTCTGCTCGAGACCAACATCGAAGGGATTGTGCCTCGCCGACAGCCGGTGCGGCTCGACGATGCACTGTGGGCTGGCACTGTGGAGCCCCGAGTCATGGAGCTTCTTCCGGCCGTGCTCGTAAAAAAGCCGAGCCTATTGCGCTTGCCAAAAGAGCTTCCGGAGGACGTGGCAGAAGTGATGCACGCGATCCGTCACGGCAAACCCGCGCCGAGCTTTCGCGGCGTGCCGCCTGAGCAATACCTGCCGTGGGTGACCCAAGTAGGTCGAAAAGGTCGATCTCCCTCGGTGCTGAAGAGCTTTCGGTTTCGGCATGACGACGTGCTGAGGCTCGCGAGGCTTCGCCATGGTCTCCCCGCGCGCTCGGACACCGAGGTGATTCGAATGGCACTCGAGCTGCTGGAAGCCTCGACAGCCAAGAGCTCACCAGTCGCGACCCAGGTTGAGTAAGATCGCCTGCAGCTCGGCAATCGCTTGGGTCGCTCAACTAGCCTCGCCAGGCGGTCTTTTCGGGCTCGTCGATCAACTCGCCTGAACCGCCAAACGCCTTGGGCTGGTCGGCGAACTTCGGCAGGCCGTCACGCATGTCGAGCACACGCTCCTGATAGTGGACGTGCAACGTCGGCTGGAAGACGAAGTCCGAGTCTCGGAGCGTCTGCGCATACACGACCATCATGTCGATGCGGGGCTTGCGGTTCGCCAGCGCACTACCGCAATGCCGGCACCACAGCCGCGCGCTCGTCCCGCTGCTTCCCAGGTGGTCATAGTCGTTGCGCACGAGCTCGGCGCCATCGACGATCGAGACGGCCGCTGCCGGCCACACGGTCCAGGCGTTGACCGGGGCGCTATGCCAGGCGCGGCACGACAGACAGTGGCAGTAGCCGGCGGCCACAGGCTGCCCTTCGACTTTCAGTTTCACCCGGCCACAGAGGCAGGACCCTTTGTATGACTTGCCGCTCATGGTCGTCCGTATTCTGGTCGAGATCGGCCGACGGTTTCAAGCTCTTACACTAGACGCATGCTTTGATACCGCCCAGGGAACGCGCGGGTTGCGGCTCGAAGAGCCCGTTGACAAAACGCGCAGGATTCTTCGGGTGACCCCAAGGTTCCGAAGTTGGAACCAAGTTGTGGGATTCCTCACAGATTGGGAGGGGCTTCGGACGCTAGCGGCGTGAGATGGTCGGGAACAGATCCTACCGCTCACAGTACGTTCAAAAGCCCTTTTTCGTCTCTCCGAGAGTCGACATAAGAACTAGAACCGCACAATTGGGGCGCTGAAGAAGCTAAAGGAGCGGGCCACGGTGGGTGTCCCCGGGTGCGTTTACGGTTGAATCAAGTGCGCCCGTTGCGGTACACGAAACGAGAACCTTCCAACAACAAGACGTTGTTTGTAGCGTGGATGCGGACGACCTCATTCAAGCGATCTCATTCGCGCACTATGCCGAGCGCTTCAGGGATAAGCTCTTCGTCATTGGGCTGACACGCAATTCATCTATTCGAGACCTCCTGCTCGATCTCAAGGTCTTGTCCGCCTATGGGATTCGCGTCGTTATCTTGGTGCCCAACTCGGACCTCGAGAAGCCGATCCAACTCTCGAACACGCACGGCACCCGTTTCAAGCTGTTCCAAGCGGAGGAGTCGGAAGACGCAGAGGGCCGTACACAGGCACATGTCGATCTCCTCGAAATCCAGCGCTCGAGCTTCGCTGGTGAGACGCCGGTTATCGGCGCGCCGAGGGACGT
The DNA here is from genome assembly GCA_964194675.1 of uncultured Coxiellaceae bacterium. Lineage (GTDB taxonomy): Bacteria > Myxococcota_A > Polyangia > Polyangiales > Houyiibacteriaceae > SG8-38. Next base: position 7,623 of record CAXMND010000106.1, read on the forward strand.
GGACTTCAGCGTGACCGAGCAACTGTGCGTGGACGTGTCGGTTGGGCTCGATGCGCACAAGGTCCTCCTGGTCTCGCAGACCAGCGATCAAATCGAGGAAGTGTTCTCGCGCAGCAGGGTGACGTTGTCCGAGCTAGATGCGTTCGCCCATCGCATGCGGGAATCGGAAGTGGCACACTTCGCACCCCGTCTCGAAGGTGTTCGCCACCTTCTCGAAGGCGGCGTGCATGACGTCGCCTTCATCATTGGGAAGCAAGGGCGTATTTGTGAAGAGGTGTTCACGCCCGACGGGAGTGGAATCCTCTTCAGCCGGTTCGACGAGACCCAAATCCGGCGTGCCGAGCTCGGCGACGTCACCGACATCGGGATCTTCATCCGCAGAGAGTCTCGAAAGGGACGCCTGCTGCCGGTGGATGAAAACGACATTGCTGCCGATATCGGAAGCTTCTGGTTGTGTGAGGTTGACGCTCAGCTCGTCGCCCTGATGCGTCTCAAGCGGTACGGTAACTGGGCCGAGTTCGGCGCGGCCACCAGTTTGTCGCGCGAACGAGGCCGTCGGCGGGCGGGCGCGTTGTCCGCGAGGTTGCTGGAGGAAGCTCAGAAAGAGGGATTAAAGGCGGTCTTCGTTTTGGGTAAGGATGCCCGGATGGAGCGAACCTTTGGAGCTTTAGGCTTCAAAGAGATCGATCGCGCGGACTTGCCCGCCGAATGGCAAGACGGCTACGACATGAGCCGTCCATCGCGAGCCTTTATCAAGTACTTAGATGATGGAGAGCAAGGGATCCGACCGAAGAAATCCGACCGACGTTGAGCAGACAGAAAGTGAGAATGTCGCACAACGTGTCGGCCTGGGTGACCGATAAGGGTGGCCCTCGATTCGGATGGGATGTGGTTGCTGGACGGGCGGACGGCCCCGAACAGAGATCCTACCGACGTGGCCCCAAACGCAGCAAGCGTGGTCGGGATTGCGCTGTGGTTTCGTGAAGTGACGGCCGCCGGCGACCAAGGGCGATTCCGCCGCGGTGGTCTACGGATTCGGTGGCAATGTCGGTAGGGTCACACCCGATCCCATCCCGAACTCGGAAGTTAAGCCTATCAGAGCCGATGGTACTGCAGGGGAAGCTCTGTGGGAGAGTAGGACGTCGCCGGAATTATGAGAGCCCGTCTCGAAAGAGGCGGGCTTTCTTCTTTGAAGGAGACTGTCCCCGAGAGGTGTTCACCCTGGTGACAAAAGCGGGATCACGTCACCTGAGCGCAGGTAGTCGTCGCGGTGCGGGCGCAGGAGACGATTTGCTTGGGATGTGACCACGTTCGACGGGCCTGCGGCGACAATGGGTCGGCGTGGGGCACGTCGACCGGCGTGATTGCGCACAATGCACCTTCGCTGCCCGCCCGGGATGGCCTTGGCGCGGCCCTGCATCACCGCCAACCTCGGCAGGATCTTTTTCGTTGTTGGCAATGATGGCGCAGGCGATGATCCTCGAACGGGATGTGTAGAGCCGGTCGGCTCGCTCTGGTAAGGTTGCGCCCCTACCAGGAGCGCCGCCCATGACCGATCGATGGCCCTACATTCCCTATGAGCCCTGGAAAGACAGCAGCGAGACACTCCACCAGTGGCTGCAAATCGTCGGCAAGTATCGGCTCGCCTACGCCCCGTGGCTCAACCACTCCTGGCACGCGACCGTTTACCTGACCGCTCGTGGCCTCACGACCTCGGTGATCCACTGCGCCGACAAGCGCGTTCAGATCGACTTCGACTTCATCGACCATCAGCTCATCTGCGCTGCAAGCGACGGGCAGCGCCGCGCCCTCTCGCTTGAGCCGATGTCGGTTGCCGCATTCCACGAGAGGTTCCGAGCCCTGGTCGATGAGCTCGGCGTGTCGATCGACTTCGACGGAGCGCCCAACGAGGTACCCGACCCCATCCCATTCGCGGATAACACCGCGTCCGGCGCCTATGACGCCGACTCGGTCCATCGGTTCTGGCTCGCACTGCTGCAGGTCGACCGCATCTTCAAGCTGTTCCGAACCGGCTTTCTCGGTAAGGTGAGTCCGGTGCATTTGTTTTGGGGAAGCTTCGACCTGGCGGTGACACGGTTCTCCGGCCGCGCGGCCCCGAGACATCCGGGCGGCGTCCCTGGGCTGCCTGACGAGGTGACGCGCGAAGCCTACTCGCACGAAGTCAGCTCCGCCGGGTTTTGGGGTGGCGGCGGAGGTCTCGGCTTCCCCGCGTTTTATTCTTACGCCTACCCGACTCCAGAGGGCTTCGGGGAACAACCGGTCACGCCGAGCGAGGCCTACTTCTACGCGAATCTCGGCGAGTTTCTGCTCCCCTACGAGGCCGTGCGGAATGCAGCCGACCCCGACGAGACCCTCCTCAGCTTCTTGCAGTCCACATATGACGCGGCAGCGCGGCTCAGCGGTTGGGACGGAGAGGCGCTCGAGTGTCCCCGGGGTATCCCGCGCGTTCCTCGTGTGGTTTGATCGGGCTTGAAGGGAGAACACCATGGATCGAAGCGACTTTCCCGCGCCGGAGCAGGGGCTGCTCCTCACCCATTTCATCGTTGTCTCGGACATTGCGAGGTCGAGGGAGTTCTACACACACCTGCTCGAAGCCGAGGTGATCGTCGAGGAGAACCCGGTGGTCCTCAAAGCAGCCAATTCTTGGATCATCATGAACCCCGGCGGGCCAGGCACCCCCGACAAGCCCGACA